>CAZJIR010000146.1:0-6897 GCA_964546095.1 uncultured Pirellulales bacterium | reverse complement strand
TGAAAAGCTGACGGGTACAGGCCTGGCCCAGCCGAAGCCAATCAGAAGAGGTAAAATAATTGTTCCAAAGATACTAATATGAGCCAGGGGATTCAAAGTGAGGCGGCCCATTCTCTTGGCCGTGTCATCACCGTATCGGTAAGCCACCCAGGCGTGGGCATATTCGTGAATGGACAAAGAGACAAGAAAAATAGGAAGAACAAACAAAAATGTCAAAATCCGATTACTAAACATTACATATATTCCCTTAAATTAACCCCATGAGATATTAAGAGAACCATCTCACGGGGTAAATCAACACACTATATTTTCAAACACAGGAGCTAATCATACGGGCACTAAAGTATTTACTCAAGAGGATTATTATTTGTTCGTTGTTCATCGTTTGCAAATCGCTGATTGAAACCACGAGAAATGATGCTATTTTAATAACTTCGCTGCTTCTTTGGCAAAGTACGTGATTACAATATCCGCGCCAGCGCGTTTGATGGAATAGAGGGTTTCGGTCATTGCTTTTTCTTTATCTATTAATCCTGCATCGGCGGCGGAGTTTAGCATCATATATTCGCCTGAGACGTTGTATGCGGCGATGGGACAATCGAAACGCTGTTTCGCTCGATATATTATGTCCAGATAGGCAAGGGCAGGCTTTATCATAACGATGTCGGCACCTTCTTCGATATCGAGTGCAATCTCGGCCATTGCCTGGCCGGCGTTGGGCGGGTCCATCTGATAGCTCTTGCGGTCGCCAAAGGCGGGGGCGGATTCGGCGGCATCGCGGAACGGGCCGTAAAAGGCAGAGGCGTACTTGGCGGCGTAAGACATAATCGCCACATCCTTAAAATCGTTTTCTTCAAGGGCTTCACGAATGTATCTTACCCGGCCATCCATCATATCGGATGGGGCAACAATGTCGGCGCCGGCCTGGGCGTGGGAAAGTGCCATCTTCGCCAGTAACTCGCAGGTTGCATCGTTATCGACTTTGCCATCTTTAATTAGGCCGCAATGGCCGTGGTCGGTGTATTCGCAAAGGCAGACATCAGTAATAACCAGTAAATCCGGGACGGCTTTTTTTATCTCTCTAACAGCGCGCTGGACGACGCCTTCTTCGGACCAGGCCTGTGAGCCTTTGTCATCTTTTGTCGCGGGCAGGCCGAAGAGCAGTACGGCCGGTATGCCAAGTGAGGCGACTTCAGCGGCCTCGGCGGCAATGGTGTCAGGTGAAAAATGGAAACAATCCGTCATCGATTTTATTGGGTCTTTGAGGCCAGTTCCCTCTTTTACGAATACGGGATAAACGAAATCATCAATGCTTAATGTGGTCTGACGAACAAGTCTTCGCATCGCATCGCTGGTTCGCAGGCGACGCAATCTGATTTTCGGAAAAGACATAAATTACTCCTTCGGAGAAATCCGAAATCCGGATTTCGAAATTCGTATTTAATTTTTATATACTTTTATATGTGTTCTCTATTGCATCGAGCAGGCCTTCGAGGGTGTGGTCTTCGGCGGTTACATCAACTTTTACGTCGAGCGTTTGGAGGCGTTCGGAAGTTACCGGGCCGATGGATGCAATTTTTACTTTAGCCGAATTTATCAGGTCAACGGGGACCTGCTTAAAAAAACTATTTGCCGAAGAAGGACTTGCAAAGGTAAACCAGTCGATTCGGCCGGCGCTGATTTCCTCAGCGAGCCGGTTGCTTTCGCCTTTTTCCTGCGTGATTGTATAAAGAGCTACATTTTTAACTTCGGCCTTGGCTTTTTGTAAAATCCCGACAAGTTCATCGGAGGCAAGGTCTGAGCGTAAGAGCAGGACCTTTTTGCCCTGTAAGTTAGTGTGGGCGATTAACTGCAAGCCAAGCTCTTTGCTGGTAAAGACGGCCGGTACGAAATCGGCTTTTATGCCGAACTCGCTCAGCCTGTCGGCGGTTCTTTCGCCTATAGCTGCAATCTTAGCAGAGCCGAAGACTCGGGCATCTTTATTGAGGGACTTTATTGCGTCAAAGAATATTGATACGCCATTAGCGCTGGTGAAGATGAGCCAGTGGTATTCGGTGATTTTCGCAAGTGTGCGTACGAATTCGTTTTTGTGGGTGAGCGGTTTGATTTTTATTGCAGGGAACTCTACAGGATTGCCGCCGCGGTCGATAACCATGGCTGCGAAATCGGCGTTGCCTGCAATGTCACGCGTTATGACAATATTTTTTCCGAACAACGGCTTTTGCATAAACCAATTGAGTTTTTCGCCGCCGACGGCGTTGCCGATGACTATTATTGCGGGAGGTTCAATGCCCTGCTGTCTGCACTTATCACTTATGTCGCTGAGAGCGGCTTTTGTAACTTTTTGTGTCGGGAAAGTGGCATCTGCAATTACGGCGGACGGCGTATCGGGTGACATACCATTTTCAATAAGCATATCGGCAATTAAACTGAGATTACCAACTCCCATATAAAAGACAATCGTGCCGGAGAAGCGGGCGAGCAGGTGCCAGTCGATATTGCTTTGCTGCTTGCCTTCGGCCTCCCGGCCGGTAACGAAAGTCACCTGCGAGCTGAAGTCTCTATGGGTAAGTAAGATGCCGGCGTAAGCGGGACCGGCGATGCCGGCGGTCAGGCCGGGGACGATTTCAAAATCGATTCCGGCCTCAAGAAGAACGGCAAGCTCTTCTGAGAGCCTGCCGAAAATGCAGGGGTCGCCGCCTTTCAGGCGAACGACGGTTTTGCCTTCGGACGCCTTATCGACAAGCAGCCTGTTAATTTCCTGCTGGGTGAATGAGCCGTTGCCTATGCGCTTGGGCACGTGGATAATCTCGGCATCGGGGGGCGCAAATTTGAGTAAGGCGGGGTTGGCCAATTTATCGTAAATTATACAGTCGGCCTTTTTGAGGGCATCGGCGCCGCGGACGGTAATCAAATCCGCCCGGCCAGGGCCCGCACCAACAAAATATACATAGCCTTTATTCATAGCATAAATTAGCGTACAGCGGTTAGCGTATAGCGTTCAGTGTGATATTAAGATAACAAAAATCCGTAAAGAAAGCTATTGATTTCGGGTATAAAAAGAACTTGATAATCAGCCTGAAACTACGGTATAATTGTAACATAGCTAAAAAGCGGATTCTGTCAGGTAACTTCAATCGGAGGATTAAAAAATGAAACAATTTACAATATTCTTTGCTTTGTTCTTAATTTTCATAAGCGGAAACATAGCTGAGCCAGAGCCAGGGGAAGATACGGACAGATGTGATGCTTCTTCGACGTCATCGACTCCAAGTTTAATTTGGATAGATGCAGAAACAGAACAGACACTTTTTACCGTGGATGAAGTCACCGCCTTCGACTGGGAAAACCAAGTCTTCACGCTCGAGCTGGAAGCCGCTTTGGACTTTCTCGCCTGGATGGTTCCACATAAATATCTATATCGCGATTTAGCAGTCAAGGATGACGAAGGTGTTATTTATAACGGCCAGTGGGTCAGTCCAATTTCATCGATTGCCTTTTTGGGCCCAATATATGAATCAATGGGAGCAAATACATACTTTTGTATATGTGGCGGGTATCCTCAACAATCATCTACAGATCAATCCGATAATGACATCCGATTTGCAGAGCGTCTTTACGAAGGGATTGAAAGAGCGGGCGTATTGGAGACAATAGCTGTCGTCAGGGAAGTGGAAGGGTACACATTTTTAGAGCCCATAGAAATACACTCTCACCAGGTAATCGAAAGTATCAATCTTGGATGGTACGATTGTGGCGAAGATTTAAGAATCAGAGTCGAGTATTATGTAAATACTTTTCGAATCGGAGAGGAAGCACGAGCCCACATTTTCTTTTCCGGAGGCAGCACAGTTCTTTCCCAAATTGACGAGATTGTTTTTGAGATTAAGTTGACCGGAAACACAGGTCAATTCCGTTCCGATGTTCGTATACAGGGTATTTCACCAAATGTTATCGATGAGGGGATCTATGTATGTCGTTTTGAACCCTGGACCGCCCTACCTGGTTCATTACCAATACAGCGCGGGACCGGACATATCTCACTTTCAATTCTATTTCGACAAGAGGTAGAAGATGGTCACGAAACAATCTGCCGCCTGGATCTTCCAGAAAGAGATGTTTCCATCTCAGGCCCGATACCGACCGACTTTGAGTGAAATAACACCATAGTAAACCGGAGATTAAATATTTTTAGATTCCACATTCCTTCGGTTATACCCAGAACAGGTCAAGTGCGGAATTACAGATTAAACAGACCCATTAATGTTAATATACCCTAAGCACGGTTATTATAAAAATCTCCACCAAACTGTACCGAACAAGAAATAGGCTTAACGTGTACATCTGTAAATATCCTTGCAAATAACAAACAAGGGGGCATAATCTTCCAGAGTTTATGAATGAGCAAAGAGGAAAACCTGTGAAAAAATCCAGGCGGTCGGTAATGTGGGCCGGGCTGGTGATAATCATCGCGCTGGTTTTTCTGTCTATCTATGGTGCGTTCATCGGGTCCGAGCGGGCACAAAAATTCTTTAATACCATTCCTATGGCGGTTTACTGGTTCGCTTTTATACTGCTGCTGGCGGCGGCTTTTGCGGTGTTTCGCCGGCTGGTTCGCGTGCCTGGGCTGCTATTGATACATGCGGGCTGTATATTTGTTCTTGCCGGCTCGATGTGGGCGTCGCAGGCAGGGCATAAGCTGCAGAAAAAACTGTTCGGAATCGATAAAATCACAAAAGGGAGAATGATAATCTTCGAGGGACACTCGGAAAATCATGTTGTAACGGAAAACGGCCTTATAAAGGAACTGCCCTTTCATATAAAACTCAAAGACTTTGAAACAGAATATTATAAGCCCGCCTATTTACAGATTCAGACCCAAGACGGCCAGGGATGGAGGATTCCCGTCGAGACAGACACCGAATATTTCCTTGGTCCAGAATTCGGCACGGTTAAAATCCTAAGGGCGTTCGAGAATTTCAAAATCACAATCGATGGGGAGAACAGAATATTTTTTGACGAACCTGGACCCGGCTCAAATCCTGCGCTGGAAGTCAGGTTCACATCCCCCGAAGGCAAGGCAACGACTCAATACGTATTTGAACGATTTCCCGGCCATTCAAGCCCTGAAGACAGATTCTTATTAGGCTATCACAGAGTAATAAGCGAGTTTATAAGCAGGCTGGAAATCGTTAAAGATGATAAGGCCGTTGCCGAAAAGGACATTGAAGTAAATCACCCGCTTGCCTATGGTGGATACCACTTTTACCAGCAAGATTACGATAAAGAGGAAGGGCAATATACTATCCTTTCGGTGACTTCCGATACGGGTCTTGCGGCGGTTTATGCAGGCTACTGGCTGCTGTGCATCGGCGTCTTCCAGCATTTTTGGCTAAGGCATATATTTACAAAGAAAATTTTAAAAAAACAAACAGATGGAAATTAAATATACAGTTCAGGGCTTATTGATATATGTGGCGATGGCCACATACTTGTGTGCGTTCGTGGCGAGCTTGCTGCGCCTCCGCAAAATTGGACACATCTTATATATTTTCGGATTTATAATTGCCGTTTTTTCTTTCGGTTATCGCTGGTATCACGTCCGGCATGTGCCTTTGCAGAATCTGTTCGAAGTGCTACTGTGCATGGGTATGATTATTTATCCGCTCTCGTTGTCCTGTCGCCGTTTCCTTCATGTGGGAGGTTACGGCGCAGATATGCTGATAGGTGCTATAGTTCTTTTCCCGGCGGGCTTTATTTTTCACGCCCGGCCTCAGCAACTGCCGCCAGCCCTTCAGATCTGGTTGTTTACACCTCACGTTGCCGCCTATGTTCTGTCATATATTTTGATGGCCAAAGCTACTTTTCAGGCGATATTGCAATTAGCAGGTAAAAATCCCAATCCTAACGAGAACCTTTTAGGGCCGGAGCAGGCAACTTATCGCATGATTTATGCGGCATTTCCCCTGCTGACACTCGGTCTTATTTTAGGTAGTTACTGGGGCGAAAAGGCGTGGGGTGATTACTGGGGCTGGGACCCGAAAGAGCTATGGTCACTGGCATCATGGCTGGTTTATGTCGGATATTTCCATTTCCGCTATATGTTCGGCAAAAAGCATCCGCGCATTAACAGCCTCTGGGCCATCGCAGGGATGGTTGTTATAGTCGTAACATTGCTTTGGGTGAACCTGTCCAGACTCTTTTCCGGCCTGCACAGCTACGCAACCTAATGCAGAATGCTTAGAGCGCCCTGAGAAATTCCACCAGGTCCTTTTTCTCCTGCTCAGTCAACTTAGTTTCCAAGACCAAATTGAAGAACTCCACCGTGTCTTCCAAGGTTAACAACCGTCCATCATGCAGGTACGGCGGGGATTCCTTTATGCCTCTAAGCGGGAAATTCTTGATAGGTCCATCCGCGGAGGCATACCTTCCGTTTATCATTTGCGGCTTGTAGAACCGTTCAGCCTTCATGTTGTGCATCAGATTATCAGTGTAGTAAGGAGGCGTATGACAGATGCCGCATTTTGCCCTTGTGAAAAATATTTCCTGGCCGCGGAGTTCAGCATAAGTAGCTTTGCTTTTATCAAGCTTGCCAAAGACGTCCAGTTTCGGGGCGGGCGGGAAGTCTAAAAGTGACTGGAATTCCGCCATAAAGTGAACCTGACTTCCACGCTCGAGGATGTTTGCTCCTTTCTTGGTAGCAATGACGGGGTCACCGTCAAAATATGCCGCCCTTTGTTCAAACTCGGTAAAGTCTTCGACGCTTTTAAGTGCTCTTTGTGAACCAAACAGCCGCTGGATGTTGACGCCTCTAAGCGGCGGAGTATCGAGACGGTGGCGGAACTTCTGCGGGCGAATGTCGCCTACTAAATGTGTAGGGGCAGCAGTATGGCCGTT
>CAZJIR010000145.1:2575-6908 GCA_964546095.1 uncultured Pirellulales bacterium | reverse complement strand
TGTCGCGTATTTTCTGCAACAAGCGCATTTTTATGTTCGGGTCAAAGCCCGGAAGCACCCGTGCCGCATGATAATCAAACAGAAGCTTCCCGCCGAATTCCAGATACAGCTTGTTGTTGAACTGATTGACACGTTCAAGGATAGCCGCCGTCTGTTCCTGCAAATACTTTTCATTGTCAAAACCCTTTTTCACCGCCATGTGATTAACGTCCTTTTGAATCACTTACAATTCTGCGCTTTCCTGTTCCTGAAATACTTAAGACAATCCCGACCTGCACGCAGTTTTTTGTACCACCTGTTGTGATAGTATCTCACGGCCTTAAATTCTTGTCAAGGACTTGCAATGCCGGCCATAATCATACCTTCATGCGGTAGCCCAACCAGCTAATCAGTAGGCTGTTTGAGCAGCTTCAGTCCCTCGACAAGCGGAGGGAATTCACTCCATTTTCTACGGCCGCTCCACGTGGTGAACAGGTGACCAAGCATATTGGGATGCTCCAGCTTGCGACCGTATTGAATCAACGCCTTAGTCGCATCGACCTTCTTCCACCCGGCCGGCAGCACGCGGAAATCCTTTTCCAGAAACATGGGCACTGATGGATAACTGTCCCGCAGTTCATAGTGCCAGTCGCAAATGATGATGTCCTTTGGAATCATGTCCACCGCCGGTGCCGTCCCGTTCATAGAGGCCTCCCATTCGCCATACTTAAAAACCTTGCCATCAATTAACCGGTCGCCCCACATCAGCATTTCCACGCCGCGATGCTTAACCAGATGCTCGTGCAAATCGTTCACCGCCTTTGCAAACACCTGAGCGGGATCTTTGCCTTTAGTGGAAGGCGAGTGTTCCGAGCCAATCAGAAAAACTTCGTCCATACCCACATGTACGGCATCGGCATCAAACGCATCTATCAATTCATCAAGCAGCGGGAATATAATCTTATTGACCTTCGGATTGAGCGGGTCCCATTCGCGGCAGTAAATCCCTTCATTCTCAGCAAAAGCACCGGGCGTCAAATCCAGTTCAGGATATTTTGTTAGCAAAGGAAAAGTCCGTTTGGCCCAGGATTGATGTCCCAAACATGAGAACTGAGGAATAAGCCGAATGCCATGCTTGCGGCAGACCTTGACCAGCCTGCGCGCCCCTTCGCGAGTTACAGGTGTTTTGCCCATACGCAGCTCAGGAGACGATTGATAGTTGAAACCGTAGTTAACTTCAAGTATCAATACATTGACTCCCATCTCCGCAAGTTCTGGAATGTCTTTTTCAAGGGCCTCCAGCGCTGCATCTGTTCGATAGTTCAGCAGATGCAGACCCCGCCATTGCCCTGATGCCGGATTCATAGGGGCCTCTTGCACACTGGCACAACCTGAGGTGCAGATTGCAATAACTGCGAAAAGTATCAAAATATAAAGGGGTGTTGATAGTCGCATGCCAATTCTCCTTACTCGATTGCAGTTATAATGCGGGTAAAATTTGCTCATGTTTTTCCCTGAAACTGGAATTCGTAATAAGAGCAGGAGTATTTTATTAGCAAACCTATGACATTTCAAGCATCAGCAAGTACTATACGCGATTACCTGTTTTTGAATTTTGTATTGTAATTTTGCTATTTACATTTTGATTTTCTACTTTTCTTATGTTATCCTTCCCCCAAAGGCGTAATGCTTCTGTCTGGATAACCTTACGCGAGATCAGGAAGCACCTCAGTCTATGGTAGGGTGTGCACCGCACATCGTTTGTCTTTTAATTTTCCATTGTAGGGTGGCGGCTTGCCCCACCGATTCTCTCTGTTAGGCCGGTCCTCTTGCTGTCACCCTGAGCGAAGCGCAGCGGAGTCGAATGGGTCTGGCTTCAATATTACGTGTGTACACGGCCAGGATGAAGGGAAGCTAACGAATATCATCTCTCATAGAGAATCATCATTAATAAACTGGAGCAAAGCGTAAGTCCTGAGCGTAGCCTGCCCTGAGTGCAATCGAATGGGTCGAAGGATCTAAAATAATAAATCTAATATGGCTTGTCCCACCATTATTTCTGTTCCGGCAAAGTGTGCTTTTTCCCCTAATCAGCAAGGAACTTCATACATCCCATTGAATCCGGCATAGCTTGATACGAATCCCGATAAGCTTGCTCATCAGTAATTAGCACACAAGCTATGGATCACTAGTGGCCTTTGGGCCGTCTCTTTGCATCCGCTTGTTGGCGTTTCTTACCCTCTGCTTTTAATCGTCTATAGTAACACCTTTTCTTGCGAAGACGCTTCTCATAATTATCGATTAGATAAACTCCAAGGGGATTTTTATCTCCTGGCAATTTAATATCTGCTCTAAGCCGTGGACGGAGTTTGAGAGACCGAAGAAGAGGACGTGCACACGCCAAAGCATGATGAGTTATCCCAAGTTCATTTGCTTTGAATTGCTTCTCAACTTTAAACACCTGATTAATTGCTGCCGATATGGGAATATTTCTACCCGAGTATGACACTTCACCTGCATGAATAATTGTTTTGGCCTCAAGTTTGAACTGTTTCCTTTCTGATCTGGAGAGGTCAAGTTCAAAAGTCCACATATCGTTTCTGCCATCAAGCCAAGAATGCATAGTTTCCCACCAATCATACACATCTTCAAAGGACGAGAAGAGCATAAGTACTGCGTCTCCAATTTCACGAAGAAAGAGGTGGTAATTTGTTGTTTCGATATGGCCAAGGGCATCTACACACGTGAGGATGAATGTCTCAATACGTTTCCGGCTTATATCGTTACCAAGTACGAGAGAAGCCTTAGTCGCTCGACAGAGGTCTGAAAGTACCGTATAGTATAAGCCTGGGCGAAAGACGTGCTCTTCCTCCATTTCTCGAACATGGAGGAGTGCCGCAAGTGCCTCTCTTCTTGCGTAATGTGGGATGTGATCAAACGTTCCTGGTTCAAAGCCGAGGAAATCTTCAACGTCGGCTGCTGTACCACCAAACATTCTTTCATCGTGTTCATCTTCTGGGTGATGTTTCATTTCTGTACGCCAACTACGTTTATATGGTTTCCGTATAAAGAAAAGGCTCACCGCCCACATTTAATACGGTTCTTTACATTAAATTGTTAGAACACTATTTTTGTCCAGGTATTTCTGATAAATGTCGTTTTATCATGAAATCAATAATGTCTTTATCAGCAACTTCTTCGAAATAATTTTTTTGGTTAAGTTTATTAGAACTTAAATTAAATAAAAAAGATTCAATATAATACATATTTTTTATAATGTCGGTTTCTATTTTTGAATCTGGCAAATATGGCAAATCACGTACAAATAGACCATCAGGTAAATCAAAATTATTAGTTAAATATTTTATTGATGGAGTTTCATTTGACTTATCAATAATTCCTTGATTATGCTTGGTTATATTTGATAAGGAACGTATAACTTTTGCTTTTTCATGATGTTTAATTGGAGGGTCGTTCTCTGCCCATATATTAAAATTAATTCCAAACATATATAATAGGTCATTAATAGTATCCTCTATCACCTTAGCTAAACCCAATATCATAAGCTCAATATATAAGCCCTTGTATCCCATTACAGCACCACCTAATATTTTCATTGTTCCTTTGTTATACAAACGGCTTTTTGTAGGGTCAAACCACTCCCTATTTGCTATTTCTTCAATCGCTTTTTCAGTAGAATCAGCCATTAGCACCAAAGCGCCAATTCTGCTTTCTATGTTTCCCAAAAGAGATAAATAATCTAACTCTTGATCCATATCTATTTCTAACTATTGATTATATGGTTTCTATATAAGAATCCGCATACGTTTCACTGTTCACATAACGCTTATTAATCTTCTATAAATACTCATGATGTCCTCTCTTTCTCGCTTATCTATATACTAACTTACACAATTTATGTAGAATCTTCAATAAATATTCGTATCTCGATTCTTGACGCATTGCGCTGCCTTCGGTTCGCACTAATTTTAATCACTCCGTTCCGCCATCCAGCTTGCGAATAACATTTCTACCTTCGTTCGATACCATTTATATTTTCTTCGTCTCTTGTGAGACTTCGAAATACTGTACGTTTCTCATGCTGGCCTGAGTTTACCCCCGATGTGCTACACTCATAAGTCGCAGCAGGGGGGCAGAAAATGCTATGTATCTTATCATTTCTGCGTAGAGGCAACCCCACGTTGTTGCCCTAATTCATTTAAGAAGTGAGAAAAAGGCGAATACGGCAAACAATGCAATCCCCAGAATGAAGGCGTACTTAGAAATCCGCGCACTCATTCGACCATAACCCGTGCTCCAATCCGACTCCTCCGGGTTCAGATGGGTCTGAACT
>CAZJIR010000145.1:0-2565 GCA_964546095.1 uncultured Pirellulales bacterium | reverse complement strand
GAAAGTGTTTGAAGGCCAAAAAGGACAGAAATGATAAGAGCTAGCCATGAGATAGCGAGTAAAATCAAAAGATAAACGGACACATCTCCAAGTCTTCCTACAAAGGTCGCACTAAGTGCAAGGACACCAGAAGCAAGAGTACTGAGTTGCTTCATTAACTCGCGAGCCGCTTCGTCGGCCCTCGCCCGTGCTGAATTTCGATATTTTTCTTTTTCTTCCTCACCTGTCATATCCAAGTCTCCCTCACCTTCTTATACTTAGAGTAGACGAAAATCTGGTCACGACCTCCTTTGCCCAGGGACTTAATGTGTTGAAACCTCTTGCGCCAACCCACAGACTGAATCATCTCATGAATGTCAAAAGTCTTCCACTCTTTGTAGAAGGAATGAGTCGAACTCTTTGGATACTTGAAATAGCCATCTTCCACGCGTTGACTGGGCGGTAGAACCTTCTCATCGCCATAGCGCGACATCCATACTATGTATGAGTTTCTCTTGGGTGAGGGGGGCCTCAATTTCCCATAGAGCAGGCGGAGCAGATACCGCCGTTCGTTTTGCAGCGGCATGCCTTGTAAGGTGTAGCACAATAGCGCTGCATGAAACTTCATTTTATTTTTGAGTTTATATTTGATGAAGTCTCTTGGGTAGATCAGCTCGTTGAAGTTTTGATCATTCTCTACTTTTTGCCTTGCTTTTCGACAGACCTGCTTCGACTTTGTATCGGCATATTGCTCTTCAAAGTCAACGGCCCAAACCTGGAATCCCGCCTCCAAGAATGGAAAGGTATGTCGAAATGCTCCAGCTCCGAAGTCCAGAATTCTTTTCACCTTCTTCCGCTTGAAAAACTCAATTACCTCATAGATAGCTTGATTAGGGCCGAGTCCGGACTGCACGGACTGTGTTACATCTATAATTACCGGCTTCCCATTTTCCGCCACCAAATGATATAAGGGCTTATCCCAGATAGCCATTCTCTCTCCTTACGTATATCTTTACTTTGAGATAGCGCCTAACTATTGTCCACATGGTTTCCATATAAGAAGCTATAGACGCTTCACTGTCCGCATAATACGCTTACGTTAAGAAAATAGTATCATCAGCTATGAATACAAGATGCCCTCGCTTGCTCGCTTATCTATTACCAACTTACACCGCATAAGCCGAATTTTCAAGAAAAAAACTTACCTTGTTAAAAATACATCTTTCGTTTTTAGTCTATCGTCTTGTGTCTTGGGTTTTTTGCTCTTGCGCTGCCTCCGGTTCGCATTATTTTAATCACTCCACCCTGCCATCCAGTTTGCGAATAACATTTCTACCTTTGTTCGATACTATTTATATTTACTTCGTCTCTTGCGAGACTTCGTAACACTGTATGTTTCTCATGCTGGCTTACGGTAGAAATGTTATTCAAATTGTTTTCTTATTTACGTGCCTATAAGGCACCTCATGCTGGCCTCCAGCAGCACCGCCAACAAATATCGGGCATACATTTTGTAGTAAAAATATCTCGTAGTCATTCGACCTCGGACCATTTCACAATCTTTCCACGGACTTAGCATGAAAAGGCTCGTACGTAAAGCGCGTACGCGCTTTACGTATATTCTATTTCTTAACTTTTCCATTTACCCCGTGGAATAGCAAAGCTTATCCCACCGCGGCTTTACCCCGTGAGATAGCGCAGCTTATCTCATCGGGGCCAATTCTCTAATCTTGAATTCACTAATTCTCTATTTTTCGCCCCTCCACTCCTGCCATACCCCACTTAACTTTGCTCTCACTCCCAGCCCTTATTTAATCCCCGCCTCCACACGCCCGCAACGTCCGATAATATATTACCCGTTTTCAATACAATTATCCACGTTTTACTTACTTTATGTCGCACCTTCGTACCGTTTTACCTTCGTACCTTGATAATTTCTCTTGAAATTTTCCCAAAAATATGGTATAATACCCACCAGTTAGCCAGAAGGCCAACGTGAGCCGCAGCAGCGGCAAGGCACATCTCGCCAGCAGGCGAAAGATTCACGCCAGAAGTTGTAGCGGAGCGGAAATCCGGCATGATTTTTTGACGGACCAAACTCAATCTCAGTCATTAGCATTTAGAATTCATACAAAAATCGAATTATGAAAGCCATCGCGCAGCAATTCCTCAATTTCGAAGATCCGGCCCTCGGCTTCGCTGAGAGGCGAACTTTTCTTAGAAAGATTGCCTTTTGCATTTTAACTTTTAATTTTCTCCGTTCCTTTCCTCCCACGCCAATCTTCCTATCTTACCCTGCACCACCCAACTTCTACCTTTTATCCCCTCCTCTTTTTATACCCACCTCCCCACGCCCGCAACGTCCGATAATATTTAGGCCGTTTTCACTATCATTAATCACGATCCACCTGCATCAAACATTAATAAACATCTACAAAACAATTACTTACGTTACCATAAGCCATCTTTACAAATGTCGAGAATGTTCGACAAATCAGACTTTTTATGCAAAACAAACCCAATGTCAAAATAGGTAATTATGAGTAAGCACTAAGATTGACAACCGCGTTTTCGGAAGTATCATTA
>CAZJIR010000144.1:0-6912 GCA_964546095.1 uncultured Pirellulales bacterium | reverse complement strand
ATAACGTTTATATAATTGAAGACAAGCTGCTTGGTGTATTTGATCCGACCACCTATCGCAAAGCAGTTGCCGATGCAATCAGCAGATACTGGCCTCAAATCGTCCTTTATGCTGCCACTCCGCAGGGCCGGATGCTCGCGCCTATGGTATCATACCGAGTCGAATGCGGCTTGACAGCCGATTGCACAGGCCTGGATATACGGGATAGTTCACGAAAAGGCGATATAGGTTTGTTGTTGCAGACCCGACCGGCCCTTGGTGGCAATGTTATGGCTACTATCCGCACGAAAAACTCAAAATCACAGATGGCTACGGCAAGGCCGGGCGTGATGAAGAGAATTCCCTCCGACCCATCAAGAAAAGGTAAAGTTATCAAACACAAGGTTCAGCTCTCAGATAACGACGTCAGTCTGGAAATCATTAAAACGGAACTGGGTACCGGAGATGTGAACTTCGGAGCTGATGTGATTGTCAGCGGCGGCAAAGGTATGCAAAGCAGAGACAATTATGAACAGCTTCTGAGTGCACTTTGTGAAAACCTGAGCAAGAAGCTGGATACACCGGTCGAGAGAGGCGCTTCAAGAGCGGCGGTCGAGCAGGGATTTGTTGAACGAGTGCATCAAGTAGGGCAGACTGGCACTTCAGTCGGGCCAAAACTTTACGTCGCTTTGGGAATATCCGGCGCAATTCAACACATGATAGGCGTTGCAAACACCGAAACTATTGTCGCTATAAACAGCGACCCAAACGCACCGATATTCAAACAGTGCGATTACTATATAGTCGGAACTGTGGAAGATACGATACCTGAGTTAGTTCGTGAGCTGGAAGCTTAGTGTTTAATGTTATCATTCCTGCAAATGCAGGAGTTTGTCCCTTACATACTTAAAGGTTATTCAGTTAGAGGTGGAATAAAAGGTGTCGAACAATAAAGACTACAATAAAGTGTCCGTTTTGGTTGTTGGTGCAGGTCCGGCCGGTCTGGCCACTGCGATAAAGCTTAAGACAGAAAAGCCGGATATAGATGTTTGCGTTGTAGAAAAGTCTGCTGATTTGGGCAATCACAATCTCTCCGGTGCGGTCCTTGAACCTGAACCATTGCATACACTGCTGGATTCAGCGACTCCCGGGTGGCGGGATACCGATGCTGCTAAAGAGGTGCTGGCAAGTAAGATAGACAAAGATGATATTATGTTCCTTTTAGGAAGGAAGCTGGCGTTTAATATTTTCTTTGCAATCAAGCTTGCAAGAACTTTTCGTCTGGGCTTCGGTCAAATGATACACAAGGGAGACTATTCCGTATCGATAAGCAAACTGACTAAATGGATGGGACAGATTGCGAAAGACCTCGGCGCCGAAGTATTAACCGGTTTTGCGGCCGAAGATATCATTCTCGATGAATCATCCAACGGGGCCACAGGAGTGAAACTCGTTGACCAGGGCCTCGATAAGGAAGGCAATAAGCAGCCTAACTATGTCGAGGGTGAAATCATTAGTGCTGATTTTATCGTTCTTGCTGAAGGATGTGATGGTCTTTTAACGGAAAGGTTCGTGGAAAAGGCGAATCTGCAAAGACAAAGCCCTCAGCTTTATTCGGTTGGTGTAAAGGAGCTTATTAAGGTAAGCCCTGAGCAATACAATAAGTTTACCTCCGGTAGGGTCGTTCACGCTATGGGCTATCCAATCTGGACACCCGTAGTCGGCCCTGGAATGTTCGGCGGCGGTATAGTATATGCCGGCGTTAAGGAACATCTTTCTGTCGGTATGATTGTCGGTGCCGACTGGAAATACTGCAATTTTAACCCGCAGGATGCACTGACGAACTTTAAGAACCACCGCTTCGTAAAGAAATTTATCGACGGCGGGACAGTCGTAGAGGCCGGCGCGAAACTGATTCCCGAAGGCGGATATTATGCTATCCCGAGGAACCCGCAAACCAACAGCATAGGCAAAGCCAACGTAATGATTTTAGGCGATAGTGCCGGCTTTGTGAATATGCTCAAAATCAAAGGCCTGCACAATGCTATCGACTCAGGTATACAAGCGGCCAAAGCAATAGCGATAAGTATTGACAGTCCCGGTACGGCGGCGTCAAGATATACAGAGCTAATTGACCACTCGAATGTTGCCAAGGAAATGAAATCGGCGAAGAACTTCCGGCAGACGGTTGCAAAGTTCGGGCCTTTACAAGGAATGCCGCTTTCAGTTTTAGGTGGACTGCTGCCAGAATTCAACGTTGAAAAAGATTATGAGGCAATGACAGTTGCTCGATATCGTCTAAAGCCCCACCAGAATTTCGATAAGGACACCTTCACTGCGGTTGCTGCCACCGAGCATCGCGAAGAAGAGCCCTCACATCTGACGATTTTAGACCCGGAGATTTGTATCACTAAATGCACACCGGTATTCAATAGTCCCTGCATTACGTTCTGTCCTGCGGGGGTATATGAGACCATCGGCGATAATGTAAAACCAGCCAATCCATCCAATTGCCTGCACTGCAAGACCTGTCAGAGGAAGTGTCCATTCGACAATATCAGGTGGACCGTTCCCGAAGGGGGCGGTGGCCCACGCTATAAGCGGATGTAAGATTTATAGCGTATTACACGATTAAAAGCACAGTTACCTTTATTTTTAAGTCATAATGTACTGATGTGCATCTATATAGGACCTGAAAACTTGCGGGCTCCTATAAAAACCCCACAACTGGAAATGCCTTTTAGGTTTGGTTTTTGAACAGCCAGCTCATCTAAAGCGACTCTTTTTCAAAGTCGATAGTAATATTGGAATTGTATTGGAGGCAGAGAGCCATAAGGACTCACCATTTCAAAAAGTGACAAATGGGGATAGGCGAATATTAAAGCCGAAAATGGCGGAGAGAGTGATGACAACACACTCAAGGGAAACAAAAGTTCTTGTTATTCTGGGGATTTCAATAATACTTGGCGCAATCATTCTAAATGCCCTGGGTCATAATCCTCCATCCGCTGGTGCATTTTGTCTTTCACGTTATTACCGTCTTGGCTCTGTGAAAAAAGCCATTCTCTCACGAGCAGCACAATACCCGAGACGTTGGAACCAAATAGAGATTTACTATAGCGGCACCGAATCCGACGATATCAAGCAGTTAGCTTCCTTGAATAGTGTGAATGGGCTTGAGCATATAAATTGTCACTTCGTTATCTGCAACGGTCGTATCGGCTATGACGGCCAAATACAATCAACCGAGAAATGGCAAAGACAATTACCGGTTATGCCCGGACAAAACCGAGATAGTGAGCCGAGTCTGGAAAGTACATCATCCGATTACCCAAAACCTTCTATACAAACGAGCGTTTTTAAGAGATTAATACCTGATAGCCAAAAGACTATTCGCATCTGTGTTATAACTGATGTCGAAACTACACTCCCAACCAACTCTCAGATAAAAAGGACGGAAGCTCTTGTAGAGAAGCTATGCAAGAAATTCTTCATTAAGCCTAAATCCGTCCACTTTCCTTATAATTGGCAGTAGCAGGATGTAAAGATAAAGGGGAGGAAATAAAGGTATCTTCTGGTTATCTTCTCTTAAATCGTGTCCTTGTCTGACCTGGTTTTTATAGGACCCAATCGAGCTGACTTATTATTCCTGTTATTCTCATGCCGGACTAAAGGATTGACCCCGCTAAAAGAAAAGTATGCCGGTGCCGAGGATAGATTATTTACTTTACTTTAGAACTATAAAGTGTCCTATCGTGTTGTCAAAAAGACAGTTATAGCGGTTATAAGGAAAAAATTGGATAGGTCGAAGAGTCCGGAAATTCGGCTGTTTCTGTAACGATATCCGAAGCATAGACCATATCGAAGTTATGCCCAGTAAAGCAAACTAACTTAAAGTGCTTTTTTCGTAAAGCCGAACTATAAATAGATTTAGCATCCTGGCAGGATGTCCGTTGTCGCGGAACCTCCGAGCAACGATATTGTGATAGGGAATTCTCATCCCGGTAATGTAAATCGAGATGTGAATCCGGAAGGACGTAAGGGTGATAGCGAAAAATAGGTGAATATAGTAAAGAATTTAAGGAAGAATCAAAAATGCTATCAGACGCAATATTAGGTATGTTCAGTATGGACATGGGAATCGATTTGGGAACGTGTTCAACTCTGGTTTGTATTCGTGACAAAGGTATTGTCCTCAATGAGCCCTCTGTAGTTGCTGTTCGCAAAGGGACCAATACCGTGCTAAATGGCGGCCAAGCTGTCGGTGCTGTTGCGCATGAGATGTTGGGTAAAACACCCGGTTCTATCAGTGCAATAAGACCTCTCAAAGATGGCGTAATCAGCGATTTTGAAGTCACCGAAGCGATGCTGACTTACTTTATCAAAAAAGCGCACGGCAAGGGTGGTTTTGTAAGACCTCGAGTAGTAATCGCTGTACCGGGCGGAATCACCGATGTTGAGCGCCAGGCGGTTATAGGCACGGCTGAACGTGCGGGTGCACGCAAGGTCTATTTGGTTGATGAACCAATGGCGGCGGGAATCGGAGCTAAACTACCAATCGCCGAGCCCACCGCTTCGATGATTGTTGATATTGGTGGAGGGACTACGGAAGTGGCCATAATGAGTCTGGCAGATATCGCCGCTTCCGAATCAATCCGTGTCGGTGGTGATGATATGGATGAAGCGATAATAAGCCATTTGAAAAGGACTTATAACCTGCTCATCGGTGAGGCACGGGCTGAAAAAGTCAAGATGCAAATCGGTTCGGCCGTTCCTTTGCAGGAGGAAATGACAATGGAGGTGGCCGGCAGAGATACTATATCGGGTTTGCCAAGAAAAATCATTATAACAAGTGAAGAAATCCGTGAGGCTCTACGCGTTCCTATTGCTATGATTATAGAAGCGGTTGCGGCAACGCTGGAAAAAGCCGAGCCGGAATTATCCGCAGACCTGATTGATAACGGCATACATGTTTGTGGAGGTGGCTCACTGCTGCGGGGAATGGATAAAGTATTGGCAAATGCGACCGGCTTGAAAGTTAATCGAGTTGAGGACCCCCTTACCTCGGTAGCCCGTGGGACGAGCGTCTATATGGAAAATCTGGAGTTGTGGAAGGATACAATGAACCAAAATGAGCACGGATAGGAATAATTTACTATGCGTCGCAGATAATACGAAATACGCAGTACAATTATGGCAAAAAATGCGGCCAAAACCTCCAGACGAATGTTATTTACCTGGTTTATGTTAACCGGGCTTATTTTTTTATTTGCCCCTACGAAGCTGACTAATAAATTACAGTTTGCGTTTTTTCGAATTTTTAATCGACCTTTAAGCATTGGCAGAAACCTTTCACTTTCCACCTCCCGATTGATGGCATCAGAAAAATCCTTACCTGAAGACCTCGTCGGCCATGAGAGATATAACAAACTACATAATCATCTGGCTAATGTCACAGAATGGCTGAAACAGGAACGTCGAAATGTCGAAAAACTATCGGGACTGCGGAGTAGACCTGTTTGGAAAGGTGTGAATTTTGTATTAGCTGATGTTATTTCGGCTTCCGTGAATGCGCTACGCAGCGAGCTGATTATCAACCGTGGTTGGGAAGATGGTCTGGCTCAGGACCAATTCGTCCTTGCCAACGAGAGTATAGTCGGGGCCATATCCAAAGTAGACACCCGCACGGCCCAGGTCAGGTTGATTAACGACCCGTTATCGAAAATAGCGGTAAAGGTGGCAAATTTAAATATGGACAGGATAATGCAGGGTAGCGGTAAAAACTCTGCCAAAGTCCAGCTGGTCTCGACGAAGTATAAAATCAGACTTGGTGACATTGTTTATGCCCAGAAAAAACCGGGGTTTTTGGGTACACCTGTAATAGTAGGAACGGTAGCCCAATGCAAGGAAGATGATGGAAATCCTCTGCTCTGGGATATGACTGTTAAGCCTGCCTGTGATTTAGAGAGTCTGACCGAGGTGACTGTTATCGTAATGAATCCACGAAAGTAGCTGATTCGTTTCTCACCAGTTTAAACACATCTATCCGAGAGAGATTTTGTTGCAATGCCTGCGTGTTTAATTTAGAATGACTTCTGTTGTTTGAACGATATATTTTCTTAGAAATGACATCAGGCAATAGAAAATCCGGTATCGATACTGGACTTACCGGGGTGTAGCTCAGCTTGGCTAGAGCGCCTGCTTTGGGAGCAGGAGGCCGTAGGTTCGAATCCTATCACCCCGATTTGAGAGGACGGTGGCTGTTTTCTGCCAGGATCGAGAACGGTAACCTATAGTTTCCACAAAGGGTTGCGTCTTTTAGCTGTAAGTTCGAAAACACAGAATCCACAATCTGGCGTTTTTGGGGCGGTGGAAACGTATTGTATTGTTCTACAAGATGTTGCGCGAGTTCGATAATTTTCACTGCATCACGGCCATTTTCCTGTTTCCCTGCTTTTATCTGTTCAATCCGTTGTTGCAACATGGCTACCTCACGCTGTTTTTGCCTCGCTAGCTCTATAAATCCTTCTGCGAGATTATCCTCGGTTTGGGCAGCCTTCAGCAAGAGAGCGTCTAAGGTAGCTTGTGTTTTGGAGGACCTTCGTTTCATTCTACCCAACTCATTCTGCGTGTCTGCCAAACCTCTGGCTAACACGTGATCCAGATACACCATAGCCCAATCGTAGACTTCTTTCGGTAACGTTAGTTTTTCCAGCATGGCAATGATCTGAGATTCGATAACCTCTTCACGTACCCAGGCAGATTCAACAGAGTGTTTGCGATATCTTAGTTGCGAGCACCTGTAGTACGTGTATCGCTGTTTATGCAGCTCAGCAGTAATGCTATAGCCACAATGGACACATTTAATAAGTCCATGTCCATATGTAAATCGACGCCTCCCACGGTGCTTGGAGTTGTTATGACCATTCAGTA
>CAZJIR010000143.1:0-6941 GCA_964546095.1 uncultured Pirellulales bacterium | reverse complement strand
AGCTCTACGGCGATAAAGGTGAAATTGCCTGGGGAAATCAGATACGAAGCTACGTCCTGCAACCTTATCAAATGGCCAAAGACCACAGAACCGACTTTCAAGTGGGTAATGTGGAGGGCGTGTTAAACGGGGAAATAAACGAATTTATCGAAAGCTATCTGCGGTATCGAGCTAAAACAAGACAAAATACAAAATAACAAAAAGGTGTAAAAGATGAAAGAGATTATCGAGGTTGAACTAAAAACAAGGACGGTTGATTTCAGCAAGTGCAAAACAGATATGCTCGTAGTGGGGATGTTTTCAGATGTTGAAGGACTGGATAAACTGAATACACAGCTCAATAATAAACTTGATGGTGCAATTAAGAAATTAATCGAGCTGGGTGACTTCAAAGCAGCAGAAGGAAACAATGCAATTGTTTACAGTAACGAAAATATAGGCACGCAAAGGATTTTGCTGGTCGGCCTGGGTGAAAAGAAAAAGGCGACGCTGGATACCGTTCGCAAAGCGGCATCCAACGCGGCAAAAAAAGCCGTAGATACGAAAATCGATACCATCAGCCTGACGATACACAAGGCATTTGGGAGACGGTTTGACTTATCCGCAATGGGCAGGGCCATGGCGGAAGGGACATATTTTGGCAGCTACCGCTATGATGAGTTTGTCACCGAAAGTGAAAACGGACGGTCGGATTCACTTAAAGTCGAGGTAATTGATTCCGATTCGGCAATAACGAGAAAGTTAAACAAAGGTCTTTCAATCGGAGCTGCTATCGGCAAGGCCCAAAGCTATGCCAGGACATTGGCAAATCGACCGGCTAATGTAATAAATCCGATAACGCTGGCCGCTGCTGCGAAAAAGTTAGCCGGCGGCTTAAAGAATTTGGACTGTACAGTCTTTGACGAAAAACAGTTAGCTACAAAAGGAATGGGCGGAGTACTCGCGGTTGGTTCAGGCTCACAAAATAAGCCAAGGTTTATTATTTTGAAATATAAATCCAACAACAAAGCCGCAAGTCGTCAACCAATAGTCGCTCTGGTAGGCAAAGCGATAACCTTTGATTCAGGCGGGATAAGCATTAAGCCGGCCGCCAATATGGACCAGATGAAATTAGACAAAACCGGCGGAATTGCAGTCCTGGCAACTATGAAGGCAGTAGCTGAGCTGGGACTTCCTATCAATGTTTACGGAATAATTCCATCTGCGGAAAACCTGCCGAGCGGCTCAAGCTATCGACCCGGCGATATTATCACCACCTTCAGCGGCAAAACCGTCGAGGTACAGAATACCGATGCCGAAGGCAGGATGCTATTATGCGATGCCATAAGTTACGCCGCTAAGCAAAAATACGATATTATTATTGATATAGCAACATTGACGGGGGCTTGTATGGTTGCTCTCGGAAAATATATGGCAGGATTAATGGGCAATGATGAGAAGCTGATAAAACAATTACAGAAAGCTTCAGAAAACAGCGGGGAAAAGGTCTGGCCCATGCCAAGCGGCGATGAGTACGCGCAAGAAATGAAGAGTAAGATAGCCGACTTGAAGAACATCGGAAGCAAATGGGGCGGGGCCTGCACAGCGGCAGCGTTTTTAAGGCAGTTTGTCGGTGATGTAAAGTGGGCTCATCTGGATATCGCCGGTATGGATATTTTCAGCAAGCCTACCGGATTTTCAGCGGTAGGCTCAACCGGATTCGGAGTGAGATTGCTTACTACTTATCTCATAAACTTAACATTAAAGAAAAACTGAAATTAAACAAACAAAGTCAAAAAACATAACAGAGTTAAATAAATGGCTAAGAAGCGTAAAACCATAGATACTGGAAGAATTGAAAAAGCAGTTAAAGAAATACTCCTGGCGGTTGGTGAAGACACTGAGCGCGAAGGTTTAAAGAAAACGCCGGAACGGGTGGCGAGGATGTACGCCGAACTTTTAGGCGGGATGCAGGAGAACCCGAAAAAACATCTTAAAAGTGTTTTTAGTGAAAACTACGAGGAAATCGTTCTGCTGCGCGACATACCATTTTATAGTATCTGCGAGCATCATTTAATGCCTTTTATAGGTTCGGCCCATGTGGCTTATCTACCTTCGGGGACAGTGCTTGGAGTAAGTAAATTAGCTCGTATTGTGGACTGCTTTGCACGAAGACTGCAAACACAGGAAAGACTTACATATCAGATAGCCGACTTTATAATGAACAGTTTAAAGCCACAGGGCGTCGCAATTGTGCTGGAAGCTTCACATAGCTGCACGACCATTCGAGGTGTAAAAAAGCCCGGCTCGGTAATGGTAACATCAGCACTTCGCGGGATATTCAGGAGAGACCCGAAAAGCCGAAGTGAAGTCCTGGGCCTGATGCATAACGGCAAGAAGTAAAAGGGATTTTGCTTATGCACAAACTGGCCAGGCAGGTGCGGTTTTCGATTAATCCTTTCCTGCCGGAAGAAATTGAAGGGTTCAACTCATACGCGTCTAAACCAACCGGTGAAGGATTATCCATATTTCTGGAACTATCTGTTGAAGTTGAAGGTGAGGTTGAGCCAGCGACAGGATTTATTGTTAATGTAACCGATATTGATAAGAGCGTTCGCGAATTCGTAGTGCCGGTTTTCGCCGAGCGAATAAAACAGGATTTTCGTCAGGCCAGATATATTGATTTCTTCGCATTAACCGAACTGTTAAAAACAGCCTGGGGTCAATTGGCAGATAAGTTCGAGCCGGCCCGGTTGAACAAGCTAAGCCTGAAACTGAATCCTTTTAGGAAAGTAGCTTTAGAGTCGAAAGATTTAGAGATGGTTTATTTTAGTGAGAAATTCGAATTCGCAGCGACGCATAAGCTCTGGAATGATGATTTTTCTGAGAAGCAAAATCTCGAGGTTTTCGGTAAATGTGCAAATCCTGCCGGCCACGGCCACAATTACATCGTCGAGGTTACAGTCAAGATGCCGGTATGTGAAAATGTTTTCAAAATAAGCAGTTTTCAAAAAATAGTGGACAAGGAACTGATACAAATAGTTGACCATAAGAATTTGAACGCCGAGGTCAGCTATTTCAGCACAACCAATCCAACTGTTGAAAATATCGCAACTTTCGTATGGAATACACTCGTGGGTAAATTCGGCCAAGTGGCTCTGCATTGTGTTACCGTTTGGGAAACCGACAAGACATATAGCTCATACTGCGGCCAGGCCAACAGCATATAATGCAAAGGCCCGATAATACCTATAATATCAATAATGTGCGCTCGATATACACCTCCTTAAATCCACAATTGTTTTTACCTTTCTCTATGCGGCCGTGGCTACTTTAATAAGGAAGCGATGTATAAAAATTATCGGGCCTTGTGAGGCTAAGTATTGACTCAACGAAACATCTGTCGAGCACCTATCATTAATTTAATCCACAGGATTGACGGCTGCTTATTGGAGCCGGCTTTGCTAAAGCTATGTTCTTTATTTGCCGATACTTATGATATAAGAAAGCTATCGGTCACCCGCTTCAATCTGATGATAACATCGATAAAATTGGTGCGGTCAGGACCGTAAGAAAATGATTTCCACAAAAAAGTCAAATATAGCAGTAAGGCTGTACGTTTTGTCGTGCGCAGCCGACGGGGACGGAGTCCAACCAAATTGATTGTTGATAACTTTCTAATAATGATTATTCTTTATCAACAGAAAGTTTTTTCCATGGAGTGTATATGACAATATTGATAACAGGTGGAGCGGGTTTTATAGGTTCTCATCTGGCGGAGCGTCTGCTCAAAGACGGCAACAAAGTTATCGTTATCGACAATCTCAGCACCGGCAGCCTGGAGAATATCGAAAGCTTTAAAGAACATCGGGCTTTTGAATTTATTGAAGGTGACATCCGCAATATTAAAACAGTAGAACCTCTTATAGAGCGGAGCGAGGCGGTTTATCATCTGGCTGCAGCAGTTGGGGTCAGGCTGATAGCCGATGACCCTGTGCATACGATTGCAACTAATATTGGCGGCACTGAAATAGTACTCGATATAGCTAATAAATTCGGTAATAGGATGCTGATTGCCTCAAGCAGCGAGGTGTACGGAAAAGGCGAAGCGATTCCATTTAAGGAGGAAGACGATATTGTGCTCGGAAGCACGAGCTTATCCCGATGGTCGTATGCCTGCAGTAAAGCCATAGATGAATTTCTGGGTCTGGCTTATTATCAGCAATATGGATTGGGTGTGGTAATCGGCAGATTCTTTAATACAATCGGGCCAAGACAAAAAGGGGAATATGGGATGGTGGTGCCGCGATTCGTTCAGAAAGCGTTAAGTAACGAGCCGATTATGATATACGGCACAGGTAAGCAGACAAGATGTTTTTGTTATGTGGAAGACCTTATAGAAGCGATTATCAACCTAATGAATTGCAACCAGGCCGAAGGTAAGGTATATAATATCGGCTCGAATGAAGAAATTGCCATTGAGGACCTTGCAGATAAAATCATCGAAATGACGGACAGCAAGAGCAAAAAGCAATACGTGCCCTATGAGGTTGCATACGGAAGACCCATCGAGGATATGATGCGGCGGGTGCCATCTGCTGAGCGAATTAAAAAAACAATAGGCTGGGAACCCAGGACAAGCTTAGCCGAAACACTTCGAATAATTATTGACAGCGAAAAAAGTGAAATCAAAAAATGAAATGATTTATCTTAGGCGCTGCTTTAAACGGCACGCCACTAGAAGAAGAGTAAATAGTATTTACCAAAGGTACAGGGTATTATGAAAAAGGCAGTAATTACAGGCATAACGGGCCAGGATGGTTCGTACCTTGCCGAACTTTTGTTAGAAAAAGGTTATCAGCTATGGGGTATAATGCGGCGAAGTTCGTCGTTCAACACAGGCAGAATAGACCATTTATATAAAGACCCGCATGAACATCCACAACTAAGATTAGTTTACGGGGACCTTACCGATGGCAGCAACCTCTCAGCAATTATTAATGAAACAAAGCCTGATGAGGTGTATAACTTAGGTGCGCAAAGCCATGTCAGGGTAAGTTTTGATATGCCTATCTTCACGGCTAATGCGGACGCCCTTGGAACACTTCGGCTATTGGAGGCGATTCGTTCCAGCGATAAGCCAGCCAAGTTTTATCAGGCCTCAAGCAGCGAAATGTACGGTAAGGTAATCGAAAGCCCACAAACAGAACAAACACCGTTTTACCCCAGAAGTCCTTATGGATGTGCAAAAGTATACAGCTTTTGGCAGACGGTGAACTATCGAGAAGCCTATGGCTTGTTCACCTGTAACGGGATTTTGTTTAATCATGAATCGCCAAGGCGAGGGGAAACGTTCGTTACAAGGAAAATTACAAGAGCAGCAACGCGAATTAAACTGGGCATGCAGGACAAGCTCTATTTGGGTAATCTGGATGCGAAACGAGACTGGGGCTTTGCAGGTGACTATGTCGAAGCAATGTGGCTTATGCTACAACAGGACAAGCCAGATGATTATGTTGTCGCTACAGGCGAAAGCCATTCAGTTAGGGAATTTATTGCGGAGGTTTTTGGTTATCTTGACCTGGATTGGGAAAAGTTCGTTGAAATCGACCCACGATATTTCAGGCCGAGCGAAGTTGATTATCTGCAGGGTGATGCAAGCAAGGCGAAAAAGATTCTAAAGTGGGAGCCAAAGGTAACCTTTAAAGAGCTTGCGAGAATAATGACCGACGCCGATATGAAAATTGCTGAGAACGAAAAGATTATTCAGAAACATCAAGAAGGAAAACTATGAACGACTTTTTTCAGAACAGGCGGGTTGTTGTTACCGGCGGTGCGGGTTTCTTAGGCCGATATGTTACCGAGGGACTACAAAAACGCGGCTGTAAGAATATTCTCATGCCGGAAATTGAAGAGTATGACCTGGTCAACATAGACGACATAAATCGGATGTACGAAGTTATGAATCCGGATATCGTTATTCACTTAGCGGCTGTCGTGGGCGGCATCGGGGCCAATCGCGAACATCCGGGCGAGTTTTTCTACAAGAATTTGATGATGGGGGTTCAACTCATAGAACAGGGCAGACTGCGAAACATCGAGAAGTTCGTCGCAATCGGTACAGTCTGTGCGTATCCTAAATTTGCGACGGTGCCGTTTAAGGAAGAGGACCTCTGGAACGGATACCCGGAGGAAACTAACGCACCATACGGATTAGCTAAAAAAATGCTGCTGGTTCAATCGCAATCTTACCGGGCAGAATATGGTTTTAACTCGATTTTTCTGCTGCCGGTTAATCTTTATGGGCCCGGTGATAATTTTAACCCGGCCAGCAGTCACGTGATACCCGCACTGATAAAAAAATGTGTTGATGCCATCGAAAGCGGCGCAGACCACATTGACTGCTGGGGAACAGGGAGTGCTTCGCGCGAGTTTATTTATGTCGGGGATACCGCCGAAGGGATTCTTTTAGCGACGGAACACTATAACGGCTCCGAGCCGGTGAATATCGGCGCCGGATTTGAAATAACAATTAAAGAGCTAGCAGAGAAGATAGTCAATCTTACGGGCTTTACCGGCGAAATCCGCTGGGACAGCTCCAAGCCGGACGGGCAGCCACGTCGTCGGCTGGATGTCTCAAAAGCCAAACAATACTTCGGTTTCGAGGCTAAAATGCCCTTCGACGAAGGTCTCAAGGCAACAATAGACTGGTATCTCCACAGGACACCTGGCGGTGGAAAACATAAAACAGCATAGTCACTCTGCCAACAAAATGGGGAGGGTACATTTATGAAGCTTCATATACTTTTATTCGTGCTTTTTGGGACCTGTTGTGCTCTTGGAACTGATAAATATGTCAGCCCCGATGCCGCTGACGACAGCGGAACAGGTACGGCAGCTAATCCCTACAAGAAAATCAGCACGGCAATTGCAAATGTGGGCGATTGTAACATAGTTTATCT
>CAZJIR010000142.1:0-6995 GCA_964546095.1 uncultured Pirellulales bacterium | reverse complement strand
GTGGTTAAAGGAAAATAAGCCGGATGTTTTATGCGTTCAGGAAACCAAGGTTCAGGACAATGATTTCCCAGCCGAGGCTTTTAACGAGAGCGGGTATAGGTATGTCTTCAAAGGGCAAAAAAGTTATAACGGAGTGGCGATTTTCAGCAGAAGTGAAATTATAAACGTACAATTCGGCTTCGACGATGAACCAAGAGATGAAGCCCGGCTGATTAAAGCGGAGATTAACGGTGTCAATATCGTTAATACATATATCCCACAAGGTTATATGCCTGACTCTCAAAAATTCGAATACAAGCTGAACTGGTTTGGTCGGTTGCTGGAATTTTTCGAAATGAACTTCAAGCCCAGCGACCCTGTCGTCTGGATGGGAGACCTTAATGTAGCACCGCTGCCGATAGATGTGTACGACCCTGTGAGCTTATCAGGGCACGTCTGTTATCATCCGCAAGTTCATAAAGCATTCGAAAATGTCGTTCAGTGGGGATTCGTCGATGTGTTCAGAATGCACTGCAAAGAAGCCGGTCGGTATACATTCTGGGATTATAGACTAAATTCCTTTCAACGTAATCTCGGCTGGCGCATAGACCATATTATGACTACAAAAACATTAGCAGAAAAATGCGCTGATTGTTACATAGATAAACAGCCGCGTTTCGCAGAGCGGCCAAGTGACCACACACCAATTATTGCTGAGTTTGACTGGTAAAAAATATTGGATAAATGGTAAACAATGAGCGTTGCGAAATTGTCTCATGTTCTTGTTTACAGCTTGCTGATATTTACGATTTTTACAGTTTTGCCCCACATATGGATACTCACCAGCTTTCGATTTAAAGTGCCTGGCCAAAAACACATATAGTCGTTAGTAATTTTGGTCGATAAAGTATCGTGCGTGTGTATCAAAAAATGCGTGCAGCACCAAAGGAAATGCAACAGAAAAACATCAAAAACAGGGTAATTTCTGAGATATTTCCGGAAGTTGAAGATGGAAAAGGACAGAAAGGAAAGAGGCTTCACATTAGTTGAACTGATGGTCGTTATTTTGATCGTCGGTATCTTAGCTGCCGTAGGAGTTCCTATTCTTCGCGGGCGACTCGAACAGGCAAAATGGTCTGAAGCTGCTGCGATGGCCGATACTATTAGTAACGCCGTACGCACTTGCTATGCCGAGGACCCCATCGCGACGACTGCAATGATAGGCAGTAGTGTTGATGCCTACCTGGGGCCTTTAGGTTTTCAGGCAGGCGGCCTCACCGGCAGATACTTTCAGGCCAGCAATTTCACAATTGCCGATAT
Organism: uncultured Pirellulales bacterium; assembly: GCA_964546095.1. Lineage (GTDB taxonomy): Bacteria > Planctomycetota > Phycisphaerae > Sedimentisphaerales > Anaerobacaceae > NIOZ-UU13. Next base: position 5,696 of record CAZJIR010000142.1, on the reverse strand, counting down.
CGATGGTAACGGAAACACTACCATCACGGTAACGGCTCCCGCCGGTCTGAGCGGCTCGGCACAACTTGATAATGTGAGTGGCTGGGTATATACTCCCTAAGAATTTTGCGGATTCTTTAAGCTTGTGTTTTTCAGTATATAAGGATTCTGAACGAAACATATCAAGCCTATTCCCTCATCTTTCAATTTAAAGAACACCTCAGAAGCCATTTAAACAGCAAACTGGTCTTGAGGGTCATACACGTGTGCGGTGACTGGTGAAACCAAAATACTTTAGTTGTCCAAAACCTACTTTTTACATTCTATTACCATTTTACGCCTCCGCATTGGAGAAGGAACTCTATGAAACCTGAAACAGGCTTTTTTCCCGGACTTTACAAGGATGCCAAGCGAGCGGATGGTCTATTTGACTAAAGTCGAAGGAATGCATAGACGAAGTAATGGCGTGTGCGCTGTTCTCTGTGGTTTTCGTGTACCTTTGCAGAATGAGCCAATGAAAAAGAGACAAAAAATAAGAATAAAAATTTTCCGCAAACATTTCTTGATTTCTTGGTTTAACAAAAAAACAGCCAAGGCATTAACTGAAGTAGAAGAGAGATTGAAAGCCGAGTCTGAGGCAAGGGCCAAAGCAGAGGAAATGCTAAGAGCAGAACTTAAGGCCAGAGACACGATGGAACAAGAAATCAAGGCTGAAGCGGAAAAGATGCTATTCACACAATATCGCAGATATGGTGTCTGGGAAGATAGAATCAAGGCTCAGACCAGAAGGAAGATAGCGGCGAACAAGGCTCAGGCAGAAGAGAATATCCGTTCTTATGCCGAATCATTAGCTCAGGCAGAAGAGAAGTTAGCCAAGGCTCAAAAACAGGCAAAGGCTGAGGCTACAGCCAGAACGGCGGCTGAAGAGATGGTCCGTTCGTACGCGACGGCATTAACTCAGGCAGAGGAAAAGTTAGCCGACCTTCAAGGACAGGCAAAAACTGAGGATACAACCAAAGCAGAGGAAGAATTAGCCAAAGCTCAAGAACAGATAAAGACTGAGGCTACAGCCAGAGCGGCGGCTGAAGAGAAGGTCCGTTCGTATACGACGGCATTAGCTCAGGCAGAAGAGAAGTTAGCCAAAATTCAGGAACAAGCAAAAATTGAGGCTGTAACCAGAGCAATGACAGAGAGCCTGAAGGCCGAAAGCGAAAAACAAAACAACGCAGAATCCCAGGGTACAGAGACATTCAGGACTTTCAAGCGAATCATTCTTGGCAGTTCCCCATCAGGAGTGAAAAAAAGGAAATATGCCCTTATTTCCTTATTAGCAATATCAGTAATTCTCACAGCTATAGCATTTGGAGTAAGAGTGACTAACAACCCGCCGGTGGCCGAGCCCGGCAGCGTAACAACACAGGAGGACAAAACTGTATCGATTAGCTTAATGGGTACTGACCCGGACAGAGACCAATTGACCTACAATGTGGTAAAAGACCCATCCTACGGGAGATTGAGCGGGACAGCGCAGAACCTGACATATAGACCAAACAAGAATTTCAACGGACCAGACAGTTTTACCTTCAAAGTCAACGACGGCATAGCAAACAGCGATAAGGCGATGATATCAATTACAGTGTTATCCGCGGACGATGCTCCTGAAGCATATTCTCAGTCTAAGACAACAAAAGTAAACAAATCTATGGCCGCTATATTAACAGGCAGTGATATTGATGGCGACCCATTGAGTTTTATTATTTGTACAGAACCTAAGCATGGTAAACTCACCCTTGACCCGAAATTCAATACCAACGGAAGACTCTTCTACACACCTGAGCCTCACTTTACAGGTGCGGACATCTTCACCTTCAAGTTGAATGACGGTAAAGTGAGCAGCACATCGGCAATGGTATCTATCAATGTAATTCCGAATCAATCTCCTGTAGCAAATCCTACTTCGATAACAATAGGGGAAGATATGCCCGTATGTATCAGCTTAACGGGTATCGACCCGGATAGCGACCCATTGACCTACACTGTAGTAACAGACCCATTCTATGGGAGATTGAGCGGGACAGCGCCCGCTTTGACTTACAGGCCGGAACTGAACTATAACGGTCAGGACAGTTTTACCTTCAAAGCCAACGATGGTAAAGCAGACAGTGATAAAGCGATGGTATCAATTACAGTTTTATCCGCGAACGATGCTCCGCAAGCAAATCCCCAGTCTAAAATAACAAAACTAAACAAATCCACATCCATCATATTGACAGGCAGCGATGTTGATGATGACCCGTTGAGTTTCATTATTTGTACAGAACCTGAACATGGCAAACTTATCCTTGAGCCGAACTTCGGTACCAGTGGAAAGCTCACCTATAGGCCCGAGCCCGGCTTCGAAGGCCCGGACGTCTTTACTTTCAAATCGAATGACGGTACATTAGACAGCACGCCTGCAATGGTATCTATTAATGTCACTCCGAATCAACCTCCTGTAGCAAATCATAATTCGGTAACAACAGAGGAAGAAACACCTGTTATGATTAGCTTAACTGGTACCGACCCGGAGAGCGACCAATTGACCTACAATGTGGTAACAGGTCCATCGCATGGTAGCTTAAGCGGGCGAGCGCCCGCTATAACCTATACGCCGGAGTTGAACTATGACGGACCAGATAGTTTTACCTTCAAGACCCGCGACGGTAAATCAGATAGTGAAAAGGCAACGATATCAATTAAAGTATTATCTACGAACGATGCTCCTGTAGCATATCCTCAGTCCAAGGCAACAAAAGTATATAAATCCATATCGACCACATTAACAGGCAGCGATGTTGACGACGACCCGTTGAGTTTCATTATTTGTACAGAACCTGAGCACGGCACACTTACCCCTGAGCCGAATTTTAGTACCAGTGGAAAGCTCACCTATATGCCGAAGCCCGACTTCAAAGGCTCGGATGTATTCACTTTCAAGGTGAATGACGATATAGTGGACAGCGCCCCGGCAACGGTATCCATCAGCGTAACTACGAATCAACCTCCTGTAGCGAATCCTTATTCGACAACCACAGAGGAAGATACACCCGTAGTAATTAACTTAAAGGGTACCGACCCGGATAGCGACTCATTGACCTATAATATAGTAATGGCTCCATTTAACGGTAGCTTGAGCGGGACAGCGCCAAACCTGACTTATACGCCGAACAAGAACTTCCATGGATTAGATAACTTTACATTCAAGGTCAAAGACGGCCTGTCGGACAGTGCTTATGCTACGATTTTAATCACAGTATCGTCAATTAATGACCCGCCAACAGCCGTGGATGATGCTGTAGAGACCCAAGAGGACACGCCGGCAGTAAATATTAATGTGCTGGCGAACGACACTGACGTGGACAATGTGAGGAGATATATGGACCTGGACACGTTTAGGGTGACTGCCGTCAGCCAGGGCGCCAACGGCTCGGTTACCATCAATCCGGATGGCACGTTGACCTACAAACCTAACGCGAACTTCAGCGGCAGCGATGTATTCACCTACACCGTTAGCGATGACAAAGGCCGAAGTGATACCGCCAAGGTGAACGTTACAGTCAACAGGGTCAATGATGTTCCGCTAATCACTTCAGAACCTGTAACCACAGCTGCAGCCGATGAGTTATATACATACGATGTCCACGCCATGGATCCGGATGTTGAGGATACGCTAACTTACTCTTTAATTATCAAACCTGATAATATGACCATAGACTCCGCCACCGGGTTGATACAGTGGAAACCAACAGAGGCCCAGATAAGGACTACGGAGAAGGTAGTAGTCAAGGTCATGGACAGTAATAGTAATCCGGTTTTCGATACCCAACTATTCAGTATTAAGGTAATTCCACCTCCGCCCAAGATGGTTACATTAAATATACTGGATGGTTATAACCAAAGAAATAGAAAAACATTATCAGCAGACGGCAAATCCAGCATTGTCCAACATAGTAACAACAACCGCCTGGAAACAAGCTTTGGTTCATATATATCTTTCGATTTTTCAGATTTATCCATTCCAGCCGGTGCTAAAATAAAATCGGTCGTTGTTCGTGTTGAACATTTCGAGGAAGAGCGATTTTCTGATGGGAAATTAGAATGGACTGTAGGCACAGGCTGGCCGAGTAAGCCGGCGGCCTGGGCTTCAATACATGCCTCGCTGCATAAAGGACAATCTAACGAGGCTAAAGATTCATGGGATATTACAGGTGTCGCGGATACCCGTGAAAAGGTAAATTCACTTCAGTTACAAGTTAAGAATAATGACAACGTTGCCCGCAGAAAAACGTTTATAGACCATGTCTATGTAGTTGTTGAGTGGGACTAACCCTCGATCGACAGATAATTATAGTGACCAACTCTACGAATATTAATTTATTCCTACAACACAGTCAGCATACAACTTTAAGCGTTACAAAGTAAGCCGGTCCTGTCAATATATCCAAACCAGCGCGCACGAAACATATCATTGACAAGAAAGAGTCTTTCAATTCGGTCGGGGCAGAGTACAATAGCAGTGTCAGCATTGAAAAACCAAAACATTCAACAATTGCCTTAAACGTTCATTGTTAAACCGGATTAAAAAGAAAGGAGTTTAATTATGGCCACATTCATTTCCTTAGTGAACCTTACTCAACAGGGAATTCGAGATTTTAAGGATTCTCCCGACAGAGCAGCAAAATTCAAAACCATGGCCGAGAAGGTAGGAGTAAAGGTCAAAGAGGTCTATTGGACCATGGGAGTCCATGATGTCGTGCTTATCCTGGAGGCCCCGGATGACAAAGCGGTAACAGCAGCAATGCTGGGCCTTGGGTCGCTTGGCAATGTGAGGACACAAACGTTGCGAGGCTTTAGTTCGTCGGAAATGAAAGAAATTGTTTCCAAGGTAACAAGCTGAGCAACTGATACATCCTTTTACATCGAGCATTTCAGAGCCGTGAAGCGGCTTGTATGGGAGACGTTCCGCCGAGAAAGAGCCCACAGACCACAGAATCTCATACAGGGGCTGAACACGCTGGTCAACGGTCGTTCTGTATCGGAACGATGGCAACTTCCTCAGCTCGGCGAGGGCGAAAAGAAAAACTGGAACGTGTGGGCACACTGCTATCGCCACCAACAGTTTATTTTATTGTCGAGCGTGTTATTTTAATGAAGAGAAGATGTCGCCATTAATCGTCTTCTTCATCGTAGCAAAAATCGCCTTCATATCCCAAAACATCATTATCCTCATTTTCATCTTCGTCTTCGTCGGCAGATGGCTCCAATTCCAGGCAGGGAAATTCATCGTTAATTTCATTCTCTAAGTCGTACTGTCCGGCCTCTTCTAAAATCTCAAATTCTTTTTCTGGTTCCCACATACTTACTACTTTCCTTTAAGGTACGAAAATAAAGGCTCGCAAGAGATGTCTATTGTTCAAGGCCGGTAATAGCCCAATTTTTAGTTCATAACCGTTAATACATACGAATTTGACAGCATTTACGATTTTTCTCGAAAGAGGTTCATGATTTTGTTTGCAGTATAAAAAATATAATCTTTGCAAGGACTTGGTGGAACAGGGATTTTGATACCAGCACCTCAGCCATATGAAATATCCTCGAAATGAAGTCAAAAATCTCGACTTCCCGAGATAGGTTTGACATTCTAACAGAAATTAGGCTTAGCGGCGTAGCCAAGCGTT
>CAZJIR010000141.1:0-7012 GCA_964546095.1 uncultured Pirellulales bacterium | reverse complement strand
CGCAGGAAATCCAGACCTCGAAGCTGCAAAAGACCCCTGTCCCGGAATCTGAGCAAGTTATAAAACCATTGCCAGAGAACAAGCCAAGTCAAGAACCGAAAGCTGATATTGAAGATAGTACAAAAATCCCTACCGGGAAACTCGCAATTGTAAAAATTACCGGCAAACACCTCTGGCAACAGATAGAAAAGAAACTGCTTGCGCCAAAACCAGGCGTCAATCCGGTAAAGCAAAAAGCAATGTTTATAATAGTACCGCTGCTTTTTGTCGTCCTCATTTTTATGCTCAGAGGCGTTTTTGGCACATCTGTTCGTAAAACAGAAGCAGCCGCAGAAAATAATGCATCCGGTGTCACTGCCAATTCGAACAATAAAATCGAATGGGATATTCCAGCACTCTATCCAAAAGCGCTGCGTGATCCTTTGCAATTAGGCCCGGTAGAAACATCTGTCCAAGCCGAAATAAATCCGGGGCAATTAGTACAACTAACCGTAAAAGGCATTCTCTATACAGAGGACAATCCATCGGCGGCCGTTAACGGCCGAATAGTGCACGAAGGTGAAAAAATACGTGGTGCGACTGTCGCAAAAATAACTAAAGAAAGCGTCGAATTCGAAATTGACGGGAAAAGATGGACTCAAAAAGTTCGATGATAAAAGCAATCCCGATGCAACCGGAGCAAAAGAGAACCACTTAAAAATAATTTAAAAAAGGAGCTGTTATGAATAACTTTGTGATGAAATACAGGGCCTCAAGATTTTTAATGATTATTGCGATTGTCTGCCTGAGCTGCGCTATTGTCACGGCCCAGACCGACAATGAGGAAGCAGAGGGAAATAACGATTTTGCAGACCTTGAGAAACGAATGCAAAAGAGGATATTTATCGATGTGAATGAAGAACCCATCGAAATGGTAATAAGACAATTAGCCGAACAGGCAGAGCTGGACATCATTAAAAGCCCCAAGGTTACCGGTAATGTAACTGTTAAGCTTAGAAACGTGCCGCTTGAAGAAGCACTAAATAATATCCTTGCCATACACGACTGTACATACGTGATGACCGGCAGTGTGGTAAGAGTAATCACCTCCGCTGAAATGGTCGATAAACCAGAACCAATTCTGTCTAAAACTTTTGAAATTGTCTATAAAGATGCCAAGAAGGTCGCGGACGCCCTGGATAAATTCAAATCAAACATGGGTTCAGTATCGTACATCGATGGCACCAATCATATAATTGTTTCCGATACCGAGAGTAAAATCAGGGAGATAAGCTCACTACTGCTTAAAGTTGACCGTATGACACCTCAGGTGCTTGTTGAGGCAAGAATATACGATATAACCAGCCGGGACAAACTCGACCTCGGAGTACAGTGGGTGGCCGGGCGCAATACCACATTCGCCAGTCCCGACACATTAGGTGGAAATCCCACGGCCGGATTAACCGACCCATTTATTAAATCAGGCTTTAGCGCTCCAACAGCTAAAACCGCCGCCACTACAGAAGGTATTCTACGTTTTGGCTTACTTACTCAACATATTGATATAGATGCGCAAATAAGGGCTGAGCAGGAGATAACTGAAGCGAGGCTCCTTGCCAATCCGAGAATTTTGGTGATTGATAATGAAACAGCCACTTTCAATATCGTGACCGAACATCCCTATGTGGAACGAACCATATCCGAAGGCACCGTCACGGAAACGGTTAAATTTAAGGAGGTCGGCGTTAACCTTGAGGTTACACCAAAAATAACGAGAGATGGTATGCTAAGATTGCACGTCATGCCTGAATTCAACGTTTTTATTGAGCGAGTTACCGTTTCCTCAAGTGATGTCCCCGTTGTTGATACACGCAAAGTTGACACGATAGCACTAATTAAAGATGGCCAGACAGTAGTATTGGGCGGCATGCGCAAGAAGGATGTAAGCAAAGAAGTTAACAAAATACCATTACTCGGCGATTTACCTCTCATAGGCGGGCTATTTAGATTCGAAGGTGAAGATACGGCTGTAACCGAGCTGGTTGTTTTTATAACGCCGCGGATTATCTTACAACAGCCTATTTTGTCGTTAGATGAGCAAGAGACTTTTAGAGAAACAGAGATTCAAAAACCAGGAATGTCCACTACCAGAGCAGAAGAGAAAATTGATAAATATAAAAAATAAGAGTTAAATTTGTGATTGTTAGTTCATATATCGTAACTTACCTGATGATTCACAAACTATAAGCTACTCTTTCTTTAGATAAAGCGTCTGGGTGGGGAAGGCAAACTCGATTTTTTCAGCCTCAAATCGCTCCATAATCTCCAAGTTGACCTGTTCGTTGACCTGGTGGTACAACCAGTAATCAGGCGGCTTTATCCAATAACTCATATAAATATTCAAAGAACAATCATTAAAATCACTAAAATATACTCTCGGCAACCTATCGGGGTCTGTGTTGACTTCCGGCACTTTAGCGAGAACCTCTTTAATAATCTCCACTGCCTTTTTGGCTTTTGTATGGCCTGAGTCGTAAGTAATAGTGATATTAGAGATTCTGCGAATAAAAGGGCGCTTGCCGATGTTTTCCACGTTGGAATTTGCAATCGTACTGTTGGGTATTGTAACGAGATGGCCTCCGAGCGTTCGTATGCGGGTGCTTCTAAAGCCGACTTCCTCAACAGGGCCACGATGCTCACCTATTTTTATAAGCTCCCCTATTTGAAATGGCCTGTCTGCGAAAATTGTAATAGAACCGAAGAAATTAGCAATTGTTTCCTTGGCTGCCAGAGCTATAGCAATACCGCCAACACCGGCACTGAGCAGCAGAGATTTTACATTGGTGCCTAAGATATTCTCACTTATGAGCAGAACCGCGATAATTGCGATTGTCAGCCTTAAGGCCTTACGAACTATGGGTACGAGCATATCGTCAAGCTTTGTTTCTGTTTTACCGACCAAGCGATTCAGATAATATTCGATGACGTCCACAAGCTTATAAAGCGCATAAGCTGCCGAAATAGCCAATATAACCCGTGCTATCGTTGTCCATCCATCACTAATGGCGATTCGAATGCCTGTTTCATCATTGAAGAACAGAGGCACCTTGGCGAAGAATATGCCAGCCGCAAATATCGCCACATATACAGGATTCGCCAACGCCTTTAACAATAATGTTAGAGGGCTTTCGCCTCTTTTTTGCGTCCATCGTCCTGCATAAAGGCTCATCATAAATTGAACTATTCGCCCTGCCGCCATTGCCACCAGCACGATCAGTAAAACAAGTCCAAACCGCCAAATTGCATTTCCCTTGATGATGTCGTAATTTATGGTCTCTAAAAACCAGTCGGCCGAAGCTGTTATTGCTGTTGCTAATATCATAATATGCTATCTCCCTGACTTTACTTTGTGTATCTCATACGTCATACTGAGTACTAAGTTCTATTTCTATTTTTACTTTTTTATATCCTATTGCTATCGGTCTTTCCACTAAAACAACAATTTTATGTGCAACTTTCGCCCTGAAAGGTGATGTACTAACGGCTAATCTGATTGAGCTTAGCCACGGAAGAGATTGCAACAAGTGTTCTGCGCCCGCTAAAAAACAATGGAAAAAATCATTCCCAAGGTGTCGTCTTACATATTCAACAATATTTGCCAAATGTATCTGGATTAACCTGCCGATAAATGATAGAAAGGGTGAGTGTTGCTAAGTTCCAGGGGTAAATTATGCCATCTGACAAATTAAATATTTATAAAAGACCGAATTTTAACAGCCCCCGGCTTCTGGTTGGCCTCTCCGGCTGGATGGACGGCGGTGAAGTCTCAACAGGAACCGTCAAGTTCCTTATCGACAAACTCGTCGCACAGAAGTTTGCGGAGATAAAGCCGGAAGGATTCTATATTTATAATTTCCCCGGGTCCATGGAAATGACGGCGTTGTTTCGGCCATATACGAAGATAAAAGATGGTTTGATTCAATCTTACGAGATACCGACAGATACGTTTTTTTACAACGAGGAAAATGACCTTATACTGTTTTCGGGTAAAGAACCAAATTTGCAATGGGAAGAATTTGCCGAGTGTATCTTCTCTCTGTGCGAACAGTTCGGTGTACAAATGATATACTTCATAGGCAGTATCGCCGGCCTCGTTCCACATACGCGCGAGCCGAGATTCTTCTGCTCCGTCTCGCATGCCGAACTTAAAGAAACCTTTCGACATTATGGGGTAAAATTCACTAACTATGAGGGGCCAGCCAGTATTATCACCTACCTGACTACCAATTGTAACAAGCGTGATTTGAATATGGTGAGTCTCGTAGCTACTATTCCAGCCTACGTGCAGGGTAATAATCCCAAGTGCATAGAAGCAGTAACAAGACGGCTGGCAGGTATATTGGATTTGCAGGTAAAGTTAGACGACCTGCGGATAGCCAGCGACGAGTTCGAAAGGAAATTAAGCGATATTGTGCAGGAACAGCCGGAATTGGAAAGCAACATTAATAAGCTGGAAGAAGACTACGATAATGAGATTTTTAACAGCGAAATGGGTGATTTGAAACAATGGCTGGAGCAAAAAGGCATCAGAGTGGACTAATAACCAGTTTTACCATAAATCCCAAAAAATTTCTGGACAATTTCAGATAGAGTGGTTACAATCCTGGTTTTAGGTAAATTGACAATTTCAGGCTCGTGTTAGTTTTAATTCAAGGTATCTAATTATGGCACATAAAAAGGGACAAGGCTCTTCGAGAAACGGCAGAGACAGTAATCCGCAGTACAGAGGGGTAAAGCTGTACGGCGGCCAGAAAGTTACCGCCGGTTCAATAATCGTCAGGCAGTGCGGAACGAAATTCTTCCCCGGCTGCAATGTTGGTATGGGCAGAGACTTTACGCTATTCGCCACCTCAGATGGACAGGTGAAATTCCAGGGTCGAAAAATTCACGTTGTCTGACGATAAAACAAGTTTGCAGATGAGAAAGGATGGTATAATTAACTACCATCCTTTTTTTATATCGAGATGTTATAGATGTTTATCGACGAGGCAAAAATTCAGGTCAAAGCAGGTGACGGGGGACATGGATGCGTCAGCTTTCGGCGTGAAAGATTTATCCCCAAAGGCGGCCCGGATGGCGGGGACGGCGGACGTGGAGGTAATGTCTATTTCCAGGCAGTTGATAATATCGATACTTTAATAGACTTTGCCGGTAAACACCACTGGTATGCACGGAACGGCCAGCCGGGTTCCGGAAGTAATAAACATGGGGCGGACGGCGAGGGCCTGATAATCAAGGTCCCGCCCGGAACGCTCATTTATGATACCGACCTGGATTTAATTCTCAAAGATATGAGCGAGGTTGGTCTGAACGTATGTGTCTGTCGGGGAGGTAAAGGCGGAAGGGGTAATAAGGCTTTTGCGACATCAGTGAATCAGACCCCAAGAAATGCCGAGCCAGGAAAGAAAGGCCAGGAAAGAAATATCAGGCTCGAATTAAAACTCATCGCCGACGTCGGGCTGGTCGGCATGCCGAATGCGGGTAAGAGCACGCTTATATCCCGCTGCTCAGCGGCCAGGCCAAAAATCGCCGATTATCCTTTTACTACGATTGAACCTGTGTTGGGGATTGTAGAGCTGAGCGGCTTTAGGCGGTTTGTCATGGCTGACATTCCGGGCCTTATCGAAGGCGCCCATAGCGGAGCCGGACTCGGTTATGAATTTCTCAAGCATATAGAAAGAACAACTATTTTAGCTCATATTATTGATATCATGCCGACGGATGGCTCCGAGCCTGTGGAGAATTATAAAGCCATTCGCAGCGAATTAGAACAATACAGCAAGGAATTAGCCAAAAAGCAGGAAATTATCGTCGCCAATAAAATAGACCTCGACCCGGATGGAAAGATAATAGAAGACCTCAGACAAAAGCTAAAAAAAGAAATTCACCCAATCTCGGCTGTTACCGGCGCAGGAATCAAAGAACTGAGTGAGTTCTTATGGCAACAGGTTAAAGAGCTTAAAGAGTAAATTTCTCCGTTAAAAAAAGCCGAACTCAAGTAAGCCCGGCCTTACCAAAGTCATTTCTTTCCGTCTAACCATGGAATCTCAGGTAGATTATCTGGTTCCACATCACGTATGCTCAAGTCACCATAAATAACTCTGTAAGTTTTTGACCCCCGTGGTTTCCACCAGCATACAGGTGTTTTTGCATCACCAAGTTTCACATCTTCCCCAATATACTGCCACTCGCTGCCCTCAGGCAAGCGCTTGAAGTACTCGGTCGCCAGCATGCACGCGAAATCGTCCTCAACGGGAGCAACGATCCGCGATGACTCCTCCACGTGCTTATCCCGGGCCTCTTTGCTGGGCCGGCCTCTCCCGAAAAACGTCGGGAACTTTCCACCGCGATGGCCTGCAGCAATCTTCAGCCCTTCGACAAGGTACTTCTCCGTCAGTTCGAAAGGAATCGTGAACTCCTCCGTGCTCATGTTCATCGCAAGGCAATCATCAGGGACAGTCATGTCAAACAGTTGATCGTCCATCTCCACACCGAAGGTGATGTTGGTCAAAGTAAGCGTTTCCGTTCCGTCGTTGGCTTTGGACTCTATCTGGATCGGGAGCGCGGTTTCCGGATCAGCCCAAACCATGATCTCCTTATTGTCTTTGACGATCCTGAAACAGACCGCCTTTCGGCCGTTAATCTCCATCTCGCCGAGGTTTTCTTCGGCTTCGTCACGGAAGTCCTTCTTCAATCCATCGTAGGTGAGCAGCGTTGGGTTGTAGCCGTGATAGTCGGCGGTATATGCACACTTCTTCAGAGGATACAGCATCAACAAACGGTTCTGCTGACTCAGGTCCATCATGCCTATCATCGTCTCTTCGCCGGACTGTCCGTATTTGGAACGGAGACCGTCGATGCCCTCAAAACGCCGAATCGGCCCTTTTATCTTTACCGTACCTTTTCTCCAAAAGTGCTCATCCGTTTCATAGTAATTTTCCGCATCGAGCGTGAATGTGACGGTTTGTGACGC
>CAZJIR010000140.1:0-7022 GCA_964546095.1 uncultured Pirellulales bacterium | reverse complement strand
GCTGTTCTCAAAAATGGGAAAATCGTATTAACAGATAACACCTCCGGCACGAGTGACCTTTCAATTATTCTGACTTACAATCCCAATGGTTCCTCGGCCACACTGACCTTACCCGATGAAGCTGAAGACTGGGATGAGACGGCGGGCGGCTCAATAACAGCGAATCTCACAGATTTTGCCCCCTCGGATTTTATTGAAACCCAATCAGCTCAGGACTCGAAGATGAAAGTGGACGGCTTTCCAATAACCTCGGCAGTTGCAGAAGTACAAACACTAACTCCAACTGCGGTAGCATCCGCCGGTACGTTTACTTTGACTTATGATGGACAAACAACTGCAGCTATTGACTTCGACGCCCCTCTAACTGGTCTTGGCAGCATTCAGGAAGCATTAGAGGCTTTATCAAATGTTAACACCGGCGACATATCAGTAGCTGGCACGACATTGGACTTGGCTGGGGCAACAACATTTACATTCCTCAGTACCGCCGGCGATGTCGACATGATTTCCATTGACCCTACCAACCTTACTCCTTCGACTCGTTCGAATTATGTGATGGCTGAACAAACCAAAGGCCAGGATGGCTACATCAGAAGAAGTTCAAACACCGTAGATGATGTTATTCACGGCGTAGCACTGCATTTGCACGACACAACTGATGCCAACGGAGAGGAAATCACTTTGACCAGAGATATTCAATCAATCAAAGATAAACTATCATCAATGGTTGAGACTTATAACTCAGCTGTAACATATATTCAAGAAAAGACAGGTTACAATAACATTCTAAAAACTGCAGGTGTCTTAATGGGAGATTATGTTGTCTCGAACATAAAAAACCAAATTCGAACACCCTTTATCACTCAGACAAGCGGTTTTATTGAGGACATAGATACATTTCTAACGCCTGGCCATCTTGGTTTCAAACTCGACAGAGAGGGTATGTTGAGCCTTGATATGAATGTCCTTGATGAAGTAATAGCTGAAGATTACATGGGAGTTCTTGCCTTAATAGGGGCAGACAAGACCGGCAGTAGCAATAGTAACACTATCGAATTTTACGATGCCAGTAGTGATTATACTACAGCGGGCAGCTATGACGTTCAGGTGGAAATAAATGGGGGAGCAATCACAAACGCCCAGATTAAACTCTCAACAGAATCAACTTATCGTGATGCGACATACAGTGGCAATATCGTTACCGGCGACAGCACCTTCGACGATAACAGTGACCCGCAGTATCCGGAGAACGGGCTTCAACTCAGCGTTGATTTAACTAAGGACGGCATTTTTACTGCTACCATCAGGGTAAAACAGGGCTTTGCCGGTACATTAGAGGATGCACTGGATAATATGCTCAAGGTAACGACCGGGACCATCCAAATCGACCAAGAATATGCAGATACACACATAGAAGAACTTCAGGAAAAAATTGAAGACGAAGAAAACCGCCTTACTAAAAAAGAAGAAAGATTGATAGCTAAATTTGCACGCCTTGAGAGAGACCTAGCTTTGATACAACAACAAATGGGCGCTTTAAATATGATTACTTCATAAAAAGAATGTATTATGGCACTTTAGTAAGGTAACTTCCCGAAGTAAACATCAAACCTATTGTCACATCTGGGCATTTGCTTTTTTACGACGCAAACGATAAATCATCGCCAACACTTCTGCTACCGCCACAAATAAATTTTCAGGTATTGGATTGCCGAGCTCGACAGTTGAATATATTGTTCTGGCCAACTCCGGCCTTCTTACAATAGGCACACCGTAAGCTCGTGCAACTTCCCTGATCTTTTCCGCCATATTGTCTACCCCTTTGGCAACCATCACAGGTGATTCCATTGTCTTAGCCTCATAGCGCAGCGCCACAGCTACATGTGTCGGGTTGACGAGAACTACGCTGGCTTTGGGCACTTCCTGTAATATACGTTTCAAGGCCATCCCAAATTGAATTTTCCGAATTCGTTTCTTAACTTCCGGCGAACCTATCGTGTCCTTGAGTTCTTCTTTGACTTCCTGCTTCGTCATCTTCAGGCCATCGATGTATTTCCATTTTTGATAGAAAGCATCGGCAAATCCTATTATCAACAGCGCAATGCCAACACGTATCATCAAGCCAAGTATTACCTTTGCAACTACTGAAAGCATTTGCATAGACCAGACCCATCGAAGCCCGGCAAGCACTTCAAGCTTACTCCGAAGATAAAACCAAACAATGATTGAGATAAAAAACAGTTTTAATATGGATATTAAAAGCTTTACCACGGCTCGAGCGTCCACCAACTTCTGTAATCCTGCGACCGGATTAAGCATGTCAAATCTCCATTCTAAAGCTCCCGGCGCATAATTCCAACCGCTGATAGCAATGTTAACTATAACAGAACCCGCAACAAGTGCAGCGAGAATGGGACAGATTACAAGAAACATATCAATTATTTTTTCTCCGATGAAATTTACAAATGAATTGCTATCAGCAAAAACGCCACTTTCACATGAAATTCCCTGCCTGACTTGTATAATAAACCATTGCATCAAATTCGGAGCCAACAAAGCAAGCATTGCCACCAATACCAGGAGTCCTACAATCGACGTCAACTCCTGAGATTGTGGTACCTTCCCTTTCCCCCTTACCTTCTGTAACCTCCTGCCCGTTGGCTTTTCTGTCCTTTCAGCAGCTTGCTCTGGCATAATCCAATCCGGATTTTAGTTTATAAAGGTAATAGTTTACTCATCCAATCAGCGAATTCAGCTACAAATGTATTTATAAATGGCAAAAATACAACCACCATCAACAATCCCAGACCTACACGCATTGGCAGGCTAATAAATAGAATGTTCATTTCCGGAACCATGCGTGCCAATACAGCTAAGACAACCATTAACAACAAAAACGCAGCCAATACCGGAGCAGCTAATTTCAGACCGGCTATCAACATTGTTGAACCTGCCAATACTATTCCGCCAGCTAAAACTGGTATTGTCGGGACACTTCCGGCCGGAAACGTCTCGTAACTTCGTGAGATAATCAACAAAAATAAATGATGACCGTTGGCACTAAGAAACAGTATCATAAAAATCATCTCTAATAAACCGCCAAGCGGTTGAGTACTATCACCGGTCAAAGGATCTAAAACCTGAGCCATGGCGAAACCCATTTGTCGCTCGATTATGCGCCCACTGAATTTCACCGTGGCAAATAGAAGATTAGCTATTAATCCCAGAGCCAGTCCGTAGGTGGCTTCATTGGCCAGTAGTAATATTATCTCAACAACAGAAACCTGCCCGGCTTCGATAGGTACAGGCGTTATCATTGAAAAAAAAATTGCCACCAGAACCCCCAACGCAACCTTCATCCTGACAGGAATACTTTTCCACCCAAAAACAGGAAGTATCAAAAAAAACGCTGATATCCTTGTCTGAACCATTACAAAGCCAAGTAGTTTTTCAATTATCAGCGCCATATTTTTCCTACCGATGAGATGCTATGTATCGCGGAAAAGTAAAAGGGCGTTTTGCGGACCACCCCACATTATTATCCTCAGTGTCCAATATTCTGGATATGGCCAAACATTTCATTGGTAAATCTTAGTATCACTTCCAGAATCCAACCACCACAAACCAACATAACGATTCCAACAGCTAAAAGCTTTGGGACTATCGTTAAAGTCATATCACGTATGGAAGTAACCGCCTGAAATAGTGTCACCGTCACTCCCACAATCATACATGTAAGCAAAATTGGAGCGGCCAAAAGTAAAGCCGTCTCAAGAGTGTGCCTACCCAAGTAAAGGACGAAACTACTATCCATAATTCATACCTCGTATCTCGATAAACTTATCGATCTGCGATTATCCACGACATGTGGATTTCCAACGGGCGCTTCAGAATCGGACTTCTCAATCTTATATTTAGCTTGGTATTAATGGTTATCTGAAACTCAGACTAAGACTCTGAGCCAATAGGCCCCAGCCGTCAACAAGAATGAACAATATAAGCTTCAAAGGCAGTGAAATCATCATTGGTGGCAGCAGCATCATACCCGCACTAAGTAAAACACTTGCAATAACCATATCAACCAGCAAAAAAGGAATAAATAAAAGACAGCCTATCTCAAATGCGGTACGAAATTCACTGATAATAAATGCCGGAATAACTATATGCAAATCTATGTCCATTAGACTTGTTGGGGGGTCTATTTTGGCCATTCTCACAAAAAGAGCTAAATCGGCCTGGCGGCTCTGCCGAAGCATAAATTCCTTGATACAATCGCCAGCTCTCGAGCCTGCCGTTTGAAAATCAATCTCATTTGCAAGATATGGCTGGATGGCATTTGTATTAGCCTTGGCGAATGTTGGAGCCATCGTGTATAGCGTCAGAAATAAAGCTAAACCCATAACTGCAACGGTGGGTGGTATGGATTGTGTTGTCAAAGCACGCCTGATAAACGCCAAAACGATGACTATTCTTGTAAATGAAGTCATCATCACTAAAAGACTTGGCAGAATCGCTAAGCCTGTAAAGATGATTACGAGTTTAACAGGAGTTGACCAATCTTTACCTTCGGTTTGGCTGGTAGTTGCCTTATCTATAACCGTCATCAAATCAGCGATACTTGGAACACCATTCGGTGGAACATTTGCCGCAGGAGTACTATCAGGCTGCCCAGGTAACACAGGTTGTTTTGACATATTGACATCCTGTCCAAAAGAAAACCTGGCCGGTATCAAAACAACAACCCATAAAAATATTCTAATAATCTTGCCGGTCATTAATATTCTCAATTACTATCTATTTGCTCTATCGATAGTTCCGAAAATGCATTGGTTAAGTCAGCTAATTTTGTTATGTTCTCATTTGTACTACCTATAAGAAACCGTCGCTCACCTACCTCAAGAAGATGTACTGCCCGGCGCGGACCGAGGTGGACAGTTTCAGCGATACGAATCTCTTTGCCCGGCAGGTTAGTAATCTTCGGCAGAAACTTCTTTGAAACGTAAATCGCCGCTGCGCCCAGAGCAACAAGGAACACCACCGAAACCATCATCTTAAAGAACAATTCCTGACTACCCAATCTACTATTTGTGCTTTTCGAAAAATTGGGGTCATTCCCAAATAAAGAACTTGATTCGGATTTCGAGTTTTCCAATTCTGTTCCTTTAGTAGATGACTGGCCTGAGCACATTATTAGCGCACCGATGCCTAACGTAACCGTTATCAAAAAAACAACGATTTTTTTCCTGTATCGAACCAAGCTCAAAAAACACCTAATAAAATTCTCATTCTCCCATTTCATGGAACATCCCTGTTCAGTCCACAAATAGAGCGCCTTTTAGGAATTTAGTGTGCAAATGACGTGCCGAAACGCCGGAATGGACATAAGTTGGTAATTAGCAAGGCATTCGACAAAATAATTGATACATAATTGTACAAATTGTCGAAAAACTTGACACAGTTACAGGTTAATCGTCCGCTCTGAGAACTGCTATAAGAATTTGCGACTGCTTGGAAATCGGGCTATCCTGCCGTACCCAGTCACCTCCCGGTCCCGCTCCCCACCAATAAACAGACCATTTAGACCAACTCCCAAACATACTGCGTTGTGTTTGTAAATCCGACGCTGGCGACAGAATACCCCGTATATAATCTGATGCCGCCTGGGCTCGTTTCGCCGAGACCATCCATTGTTCTTTCTCACTTGCTTGTTGACCTGCCAAACCGAGCACATACAATTTAACTGGCCTGGAACTGGAATCCTGCTGCAAATGCGAGCAAAAGTCGTCCAAGAACCGCTTCGCCGACTCATCCAGGCGCGAATCATCCCGGGCAAAACGAATATTCGTTACTGAAAAGTCGGTTTTTTTTGCACTCACCTCCGAAGGCATTGTTTTCATATATTGATGTAAATCACTGAAGGCCCGACGAACTTTTTCCTGCTTTACATCTATGCTTCTGCCCCTAAAGAACTCGTCGGGCTGGCTTATAAAATACTTGATTTTAACATTACCGAGATTGGGTTTTGGCCTCATACCCAACAACATACCAAGTCCAAGGTGTCTTATTGAAAACGAAAAGGAATCTCGGCCCTTGCCGACAAGTTCCGGGTCTTGGACACTCGCAAGGCTCAATAGCATCACAAAGAATGTCAACAGCAGCGTTGTCATATCCGAAAAGGTTACGATATATGCCGGTACCTTAGGTTTTTCTTCCTTGATTGACTGATGCTGTTTTTTCAATTGTAAGTGCTCCGCTCTAACAAAATCACCTCAACGGTACGTTCAGATACCGAGCTTGAGGGAGCCGACTCACTACTTTCGAGGCTCTCTCGAGCCACAACACTTGCCGCCGAGATACTAAAACGCTTCTTGTCAAGATTATGCTCGGTTGTAATATAATCCATGACCGCCCATGCTCGTGTCAGGCCAAGTTGTTCATTACTATCTTTGCTTGTCGGTCCATTTTCACTAACAACTACCCGGCCGGGCACATTTTCTAAGAACGACGCCATTTTAGTCATAACGCGACGACCCTCAGACGAAATAATCGTACCTTTACCCCAAAAAATTTCTTTCGACGAGATCAAGAACACCCTACGATGACGGAAATCTACAGGTTCTGTTTCTTCTTGCAAGTTGTCCACATAGCCTTTTACTAAAGTTGGCTTTTCGCTACCTTCAGCCAGTTCCGGTGTTTCTTCAATTTGCCCAGTAGATAAGAATGCATCTTTAGTTTTTTCACCCGAGTCGCTGACCGCAGGCATAGACCTCATGAAAATTACTTGTAATTTCCGAAAAATTTTATCATCAAAAGATGAAAAACTCAAAAGAAGCACAAAGAAAGTCAATAAAAGTGTCATACAATCACTAAAAGTCACCATCCATTCCGGTGCACCTGGAGCATCATCGGATTCGACTGGTTTATTCCCACGTCCCATTATACATCAGCCTTTACTTCTTCCCGTCTGCCCTGAGAGATAAATGCCTGCATTTTTTCTCGAACAACGGTCGGATTATCACCTT
>CAZJIR010000139.1:0-7061 GCA_964546095.1 uncultured Pirellulales bacterium | reverse complement strand
GAATTTTTCTATTTCCACCCCCTTATAAACAGTCAGACAATAAGCCTCCATTCCGGGCTTTATTTCATCGATACTTATATATTTCGCCGGGTCCCAGATGCCTTCTAACACATTTGCCTCTGCAGCCTCGATTTGGCTATGCAGGGCCAATATAACCAGAACCAGCGAAAAGTAAAAAGTAAGAAATAAGAACGTTCGTTTTTTGCCTTTTACTTTTGTCTCAAGCATCTATTTCCTTTCGACTAATTATCAATTAAAATTTAACCGATAAACTGGCCTATTGCAAGATAAAAGAGATTTTGCTATAATCCCGATTTTAGTTCATAATACCCAAATAAAGCATTAAGGATTAGTTCTGGAAAATTTGACATTAAGGAACGGACAAAGAAATGAAATCTGAGCATCGGCACGAACTGAAAACAAACGAACTGGCCGAATGGCTGGGAAATCTGCCGCAATGGATGAAGGAAAATCTCATAACTATTATTATCATTTCAGCGGTAATTATTGCAGTAGCAATATTTTTTGTCTGGAACAGCCACAGAAAAAAAGCTGTGGCCCAAGAGCAGCTTGAATTTACTAACCTGCTTAACCAGCTCAGGAGCAGCAAGATGCAGGTTCTTAGTGCCCAGGAACAAGGTAGAGACCTTTCATTCATACTCCTTCAGCCCGCCAATAACCTTGCAACTTTCGCTCAAAATACAATGAACGACCGGATGGCTGCTTTGGCACTTATCAAACGGGCCGAAGCCCTGCGAACGGAGTTACATTACCGCCCCGGCACTGTAAGTCAGCAGGACCGAACAATGCAGATAAACCAGGCCGAGGCCGCTTATACAGAAGCAATTCGAAAATCCTCAGCCAATCAGCCTCTAATAGCCGCCGCTGAGTTTGGCCTTGGGCTCTGCGCCGAAGAACTCGGTAACTTTGACAAGGCAAAGCAGATATATCAGGATATCGTCTCAAATTCAAATTTAGAGGGTGTTGTAGCCCTCGCTGCGGCAGAGCACCGTCTGAAAACCATGGATGATTATAAACAAAAAGTGGTTTTCAAGCCGGCTCCACCAGTTGCTTCAGTTCCTCAAAGCACAACACCGGTCGCTACACAACCGAAAATTCAGATAAAACCTGTCGATGCCAATTTGGTCCCGATGAGCTTGCCCATTCAGGTCCCCGCGCCGCCAAATAATATCTCTGATGTTGCTCCCCCGCATCCCAATTTTATCCCCGTTTACGGACCCCCGGCTCCAAACAATGTTTCTAAGGTTTCTGAGCCCAATGAGCCCAAGTGATTCAGAAAACAGGGGAAGCCCTCAAAGCACTCCTACTGATATACCAAATACCAAAAATGGGTCGTTCACGCTGAATGTTGGGCATCCAGTTAAAGACCGCAGGCTCGATAAATATCTCCATAACCGTCTGAGTAACCTCAGCCGTAGTTTCATCCAGGACGCAATCAAGGCCGGCTCGGTTACAGTTAACGGCAAAATTCCTAAACCGAGCTTAAAGCTAAACCCCGGTGATAAAATTGATTTGACGCTGCCCGAACCGCCCGGCAAAGAGATTTTGCCCGAGGATATTCCACTGAATATCATTTATGAGGATTCCTGCCTAATCATCCTGAATAAGCAGCCAGGCATGCTCGTACACCCTGCCCGCGGCAATACTCACGGCACTTTGGTAAACGCCCTCAGATTTTATTCGGACAAACTATCGAGCGGCCTCGGTGATTTTCGACCCGGCATTGTGCATCGCCTCGACAAAAACACAACCGGCGTTATGGTCGTTGCAAAAGATGATATCACCCAGGGAAGAATTGCCAAACAATTCGAACGCCGAAGCGTTAAAAAAAGCTATCTTGCCATTGTCCACGGCACACCTGAGCTGACAGCCGACCGTATAAAAGTTCCGCTGGGTATCCACCCAAAGATAAGAGAAAAATACGCAATCAGGCCCAAAGCGGGCAAAGAAGCAATAACTTTTTATGAGGTCCTCGAATCTTTCCGTGGCTTTTCTCTACTAAAGCTCACGCCAAAGACAGGCCGGACCCATCAGATACGAGTTCACCTGTTATATATAAAACACCCCATCGTCGCTGATGATATGTATGGCGGCAGAGTCGTCTATCCCTGGCAGTTGGCCGATGCCGAACCTGCTGTGCAGCAGCCGGTAATAGACCGGGTCGCCCTCCACGCGCACACACTTGAATTCAAACACCCCGAAACCGACAAAATCGTAAAATTCGAAGCCCCCTTACCAGATGACATGCAGAACTTCCTCGACACGCTCAGAAAATACAGAAAGAACTAATTTGCATTTGCAGGAATAGAAACTGCTCAAAAGAACATATAAATTCTGGAATGTCAATGATGACTACCGTTCCTCAATAAGCAGGAAGCGTCCGATTAGAATCATTGGAGATTAAACAGTTTTTATATTTTTTTTAAGTAGCTCAATCAAGACCTGTATTTGGCTCTTTACTAAATCGTGATTTTTCTTTAATGATCCTGTGTAAATTTCTAGGAACTTTTCATCTTGTTTGGCTCTGAATATATCTGGTTCGTCTTGAGTTTTTCCAGCTAAATAAGCAGATCTTTTGAAGTTTATGAGCAAAGTTTTATAATCTTTGTACATATCGATCAGCATCTGTGCGCCGATATATGATTTTACGACAAAATCACGTAGTTGTTTATCAGGAATACGTCCTATCATGTTCGAATTGCTCGTGTAAATAGTAAAGTGGTCACGAATTGCTCCAAAATCATCAATCAAGGCTTTTCCTTCTTCAAGTCTTTCTATATGAATACCAGGGCCGAAATCTCTGTACGATTCCCAGATATTTGAGAACTCTAAGAGTAAAGCCCTATAGAGGTTTTGAAGAGACTTTTCATCTATATTCCTCTGTTTGTATAAATCTAGCCGATGAGTAATCAAAACACCGAGAAGTGTCATGGCACCACCGATTATAGCGGCTACCAAAGCGACGGTCCATGTAATCAAATCTGGATAGCGAGCAATTGGCTCGCTTATACTGTTAGGATCCATTTTCGCTCCTCTTAGCTTTATTCCTGCGGCAGTTTTGCCAGGTCTGCGTCGGAGCCAGTTACCATTTATGCAATGGAAGATACGACTTTTTCCGGAACAAGTCGAACCTCAACTCTACAATGTAATGCACTTGCGATGCGGCGAAGCATATTAAAGCTGTGACCGCTATAATCTGCATCTTCCAATCGACTTATTACAGACTGGGTAGTTCCAATCAGTTTAGCTAATTGTGCTTGACTCAGTCCAGCTTGTGTCCTAAGAATGTAAATTTGACCTGCTATATTTAATTTCTCACGTTCTTCTTCTAGAGAGGCGAGTCGTTTGGGGTCCCCTTTAATAAAGGTTTTGTGCAGTATTTTTGCAGCATCAGTTGTAGTTTTTTTCTTCATAATTAGTCTTTCATTTCGTAGCTATGCAACGATCGATTTTGAACAAATTTATCTCGATACTCAATTGCCCTTTTTATTTGGCCTGGGTGGATTTTATCAGTTTTAATCAGCCCATGAGTAAGCAGTACAATATTTTCGCCTACAAAACAGTATAATATTCTGTATTGTACTCGCTTAACTATTGGCCTAAGTTCATAAATTCCCTTGTCGATATAGTCGGCATACGGCCGTCTTAGTTCATGGCCATTTGCTTTCAACAGTTCAATCATTGCGATGCATTTGTTCTGCACTTTTTGAGGTTGCTTTTTAAGCCATTTGAGCAATGGAGCCGACCCGTCTTTATTTTGATATATAATAATATCTGTTTTCGGCATCCTTGCTACCTCAATAAAGTATCGCATATTTGCGATAAAAAGTCAAATAAAATTTTCGGAATTTTCATTTTTTTTTGTCTCCGCCAGGGGGGTATCCTAAGCCTTCCATAGTCCGGCTTTCTTTACCTGTTCCAAATTGTCTATTCTTGTGGCAGTTTTGCCAGGTCTGCGTCGGAGCCGGCCACCATTAGAATATCATCCTGATAGATAACGGTATTAGGCATAGGAACGTTGATAATCCTGCCTTTCTCGATTTTCTTGCCTCTACCGTGCTCATCCCGCTTAATCAGGACCAGGTTGACGTTATATTTTTGTCGCAGTTGCAAATCCATAACCGTCTTGCCATCGAAGCTGGCAGGTGCTTTTATACGAGCCAGACTGTAGCCGGGTGTAAAGTCAATTTTTTCTCCGACTTGTGGCGCGATAAGCTTATACGCCCATCTCTGGGCCGACTCGATTTCAGGATAGATAACCTCCGAAGCACCGACCTTGGAAAAGACCTCACCCGCAATCAGGTCTTCGGCCCTTGCATATATTTGCTTGATTCCCATTTGTCGCAGGTTCACGACCGTCAAAACCGCGGCCTCAAAACCACGCCCCGTGCCCTGTCCTATACCGATAATGGCAACATCGACCTTATCAATGCCCTGCGCTTTAAGCGCCTCTTCATCGGTACTGTCGAGCCTGACCGCCAGGCTTACCTGGTCCCGAATCAGCTCTATCTCATCTCTGTTTTTATCTATTGCGATAACCTCCGCTCCACTCATCGCAAGGGCGATAGCCAGTTTATTGCCAAATCTTCCTAATCCTATTACAGCAAATCGTGCCATAATGTTTCCCTCGTATTTTATGGCCCGAACGACAAATTTACCCGACGATTACCGCCTCATCCGGATAATTATATCGAGCCGGTTTTAAATTAAACGTCAATGCCGCCAGCAGCGTCAGGGGGCCAAGTCTTCCGATAAGCATCACAGCAATAATAATCAATTTACCGGCGTCCGTCAACATTGTCGAAGGTCCGGTTACCCCCGTTGACAAGCCCACAGTTCCCAGAGCAGAAGCCGTCTCGAACATAATCTCCGACATATCAAAACCGTTTGAACTCTCTGTAATGCTCAGTGCTAATGCAGCACTGAACAAAACCGCCACGAAAAGCAAAGTAACAGTTACCGCTCTGCCGACGACGACTATCCGAACCGAACGCTTAAACATCTCGACTTCCTGACGCTTTCGCAGCGCCGCAACAGCCGTCATTATTACCACTGCTAACGTTACAGTTTTAATCCCTCCGGCCGTAGAACCTGGCGAACCTCCGATAAACATCAGCAGAATCAAAACAAATTTACTCGATGCCGATAAACCCGAGACATCCAATGTGTTGAACCCGGCCGTTCTGGCTGTAACCGACTGAAATAGTGCGCCAAGAATATCACCGTGTTTAGCCGGATTACTCTGGCTTGCATATCGCTCAAATAAAAGGATGGCAAGCATCCCCAGAATTATAAGGCAGGCACTTACGCTAAGAACTATCTTGCTTTGAAGCCGAATCCTTTTCGGCGTTTCCATCGAAAGCCGATACTGTTTATGGAACAGCTTTTTGAAGAATCGTTTGACTCTGTCGGCGCCGGTATTGGCAATATCATAGAGCACACTAAAGCCAAGTCCGCCCAGGATTATTAATGGACAAATCACAACGTACACCTGCCAGCTTCGGTTATAATCTATAAAACTCCTGCTGAATAAACTAAAACCTGCATTACAAAATGCACTTATAGAATGAAAGACACTATAGAACCACTGCTGGTGAATATCTGCAATTGTCCCTGACGTATCATTCCACATCCCGAAAAGGCTGATTGCGCCAAAAGCTTCGATTAATACCGTGCCGATAAAGATAAAAGCTATCATATTACCTATTCGACCGAGAGTTCGCGTACTCAGCAAATCCTGCATTGCAACCGATTCACGCAGGCTCAAAGCTTGGCCCAGCAGCAGTGCAAATACTGCGCCGAATACCACTATGCCCAACCCCCCAAGCTGAATCAATGCCAGAATCACCATATGCCCCATTAAACTAAAATCCTGGCCGGTATCTTTCACGATAAGCCCTGTAACACAGGTTGCACTGGTCGCCGTAAACAAAGCATCAACAAAGCTCAGGTTTTCGCCGGTCGATGCCCTCGGCAGCATAAGTAAACCCGCCCCGGAGATTATCAGAACCAGAAAACTTGCTATTAGGGTTTGCGTTGGACTCTTGCCCGATGCTGCTAAGTTTACACTTGTCCTGCAAAGCTTCGTAACCACCTGTAGAATAATATAAATACCCACCGCGAAATGCCGGACTACTGCAGCTTCGGCCTGCGTAGGGGCAAACCAGCGACCAGCTCCAATTACAACAACGCCGAGCATAAGGAAAAGCGGGATTTCATACCAGTTAGCCCGCCAGAATTCAACCTTTGAAACCGTATTAGACAACCGGATTATTTTCTCTGCAACAAAGATACAAAGTAAGACGACCTGCAAAGTATATAAAAACCATTCAGGCAGTAAGGATTTCTTAAAACCGCCAAACAGCATAATAAAAGTCACCGCAACCAACCCCGCCGTCAAAGCATTGACGCCGATTAAAACGTTCTCAAGCCGCTTATTTTTATATTCTATCCGCATAAATCAATTTTCGTTCTCTGAATTTTGATTGACGATTGTAAGTCCAAAACAGCAAATCGCAAACTTAAAACCGAAAATTATTCAGGCAACATCCGCCAATCCCAGCGCATCGCCGAACTTAGCTAACAGCATCTGGCGGATATTTCTGTGTTCCGGGCTTGTTAACATCGGGTCCTGTGAGACCAGCTCGAATGCGTTTTTTCTCGCCATAACCAGCAGGTCGAAGTCATCCACGATATTTGCAATTTTCAAATCCGGCAGCCCGTGCTGTCGCGTACTGAACATCTCCCCCGGCCCACGCATCTGTAAATCATGCTCGGCTATCTTAAAACCGTCATTACTTCTGGTCATTATTTCGAGTCTGCTTTTGGCCGCGTCACTGTCGGTCTCGGCGAATAAAAAACAATACGACTTGGCCTCCCCCCTTCCGATTCGCCCTCTGAGCTGATGCAACTGCGCCAATCCAAATCTGTCCGCTCCTTCTACGACCATTATTGTTGCATTAGGCACATCAACACCGACCTCTACAACTATAGTTGAGACAAGCGCATCAATTTTACCTTTGCGAAACTCCGACATAATT
>CAZJIR010000138.1:0-7093 GCA_964546095.1 uncultured Pirellulales bacterium | reverse complement strand
GCCTGCATTTTTTCTCGAACAACGGTCGGATTATCACCTTGTGCAATAGCGCAGATACCTTCTACAATCATCTCTATTGCAGTAGTCTCCGCCTTGGAATAAATGCCAAGCTTCCCCGCTAAAGGGATAAAAATCAAATTAGCGGCTAACGCACCGTAAAAAGTAGTAAGCAAAGCCACCGCCATTCCACCACCAATTGCATCAGGTGAATCCAGGCTCCTAAGCATTTGCACTAAACCGATAAGTGTGCCTATCATTCCAAAAGCAGGTGCAGCCGCTCCCATAAACTCTAAAATCTTTTTGCCGGTTGAATGACGCTCCTGAAGGTACTGAACCTCCATAGACATAAGTTCCCGAATAGCTTCTGAATCCTGTCCATCCACAACCATCTGCAATCCCTTGATGAAAAAGGAATTATTTAACTTGGGAATCTCCTGTTCCAAAGCTAATGCTCCATCACGTCTGTTGATGGCTGCGTAATTGACCATTTTTTGAACCAGATCTGATTGTGGTGGTATCTTCGCAATAATTGTTTTCTTGATTACCGAAAATATTCCTAAAAACTGCGGGAGTGAAAAATGTATAAGCGTAGCACACAGCATGCCTCCTATTGTGATGGCCATTGAGGGAATATGGATGAACATCTGCCAACCACCACCTGCAACAATGGCACTTATAATAACCATAAAACCAAGAAGTATTCCTATAATCGTTGCAATATCCACAAGGTTAGCTTCCTTCGATTATTCGTTTTAATCTCTGAGTCAAAAATGCTGCCAGTTTGGGTTCAGTAGATGTCAACTCCCCCAACAATTTAGCTTTGGTCCTGTCGGTCATATAATATAGAATCTTAACCGCCTCATCAAAGCCGCTGCCCTGATTATCAATCTTGCCAGGTTGTGTTTGGTTTGTACACATACTAATCATTATCTTGCTTGCACTGACCGCATCCATCTTGTCATAGGTAGCTGCTATTAACATCAGATTGGCTTTTTCAGTCCGGGCGACCTCAAGCCTGCTTTTGAGTAGCTTATCCCGCTCGCTTTTAATATTGGCAACAACTGAAGCAAGTTCAACGCGTAAATTATTGAGGTTTTCAATATCTTTCTTTAATGTATCCTGGGCTACCTGTAACCTTTGTTCCTGCACCTTGATGTACTGTAGTTTATCGTTATACTCCTGCATTTTATCCCGAACTTCAAAGATAAGACTCTTGAGCTGCTTTTGCGTAATAGCTTTTTTTTCTTTATCGGAAACCGTACCAATAGCACTTGTCATACCAACTCCAGGCTGGGGCAGTATAGGAGTCGGTTCCATACTTGCAAGCTTCGGCTGACCTGATTCATCGAGAACAAGTTTCGGTTGTGGCTTAGTAAGCCAGCCAAAAACAAACGTTCCGGCAAAACTTAACAAACCCGATGCTGCCGTGATTATTATCAGTTTTTTACTCACTGGTTTTCTCCCAACTTTGTGCTTTTCGGACAAATGAAACTATAGCTCCCTCATCCAATTGTTTTTGCTCAAGTTTCTCTTGTTCTTTTATAAATTGCATCTTTGTTTCGGTTCGTAATCTTTCCAAGCCCTCCTTAAGCCTTCTGAGTTTTAAAACTTCTGCAATTTTACCTCTTTGTTTTGATTCCAGCTCCATTACTTTATTTTCGAGTTTTTTAATATACTCATCACTCACCGCTGAATATCTTAGAAAAAATGCCTGTTTTTTTAATCGCTTGTCGGGATTTTCCTCGTTTAAAGCTTTAATAATATCCTCTAATACCTTTCGCTGTGCCAACAACAGGCCACGTGTCTCAGCCAATTTTTCCGTTAGCTCAAATAATTCTGTTCTGGCTTTTTGTTCTTCCTTTCTCCTTACGTCAAGGACACGCTGTAATCGCCATACAAACCGTCTCATTTTATTTCCAATTTCTCAACTCTCGGTCCCCGATGAATGCCCCGAATGCCATCTTATTTCCCCCGGTCACCAAGCAACTCATGCCACGAATTGGTAATAGCAGTCAATCGCCTAACGGTTTCTCTGAAATCAGTCCTATCTCGAACAGGCTGAATTAGAAAGCTGTTTATCTTGTCAATTAAAGCTATCGCTCCGTCAATACGTCTATTGCTGCCTGATGAAAACGCCCCAATATTTATCAAGTCTTCAGCATCAATATAAATAGCGTATATTTCCCTGAGCTTCTGTGCGGCAAGTCTGTGTTCTTCGCTAACCACCGCAGGCATTAATCGGCTGACGCTCTGTAAAATATCCACAGCGGGATAATGGCCTCTTTCAGCCAATTTTCTCGACAGCACTATATGCCCATCCAGCAGACTCCGGGCACTATCGGCCACGGGATCGGCCAAATCATCATTCTCAACCAATACTGTTAACATACCTGTAATACTGCCAGTTTCGGCACAACCTAAACGCTCGATAAGTCTCGGCATTAATGAAAAAACGCTTGGACAGTAGCCTTTTGCCGCCGGTGGTTCACCCGCAGCAAGGCCTATCTCACGCTGGGCCTGAGCAAAACGGGTAAGCGAGTCCATCATAAACAAGACATCTTTGCTTTTATCCCTGAAATATTCTGCAATTGTCACAGCTACGAACGCCGCTTTTACTCTTTGAACTGGGGGCGAATCCGAGGTGGCAACAACAACAACGCTTCGTGTCAGACCCTCTGGACCAAGATCTTCCTCAAGAAACTCTCGAACCTCTCGACCTCGCTCACCTATTAACGCCACGACATTGACATTTGCCTCACTCGAATTTGCAATATCACCGAGCAAAACACTCTTGCCCACTCCGCTGCCCGAGAAAATACCAACGCGCTGTCCCTTGCCACAAGTCAACACTCCATCCAATGACCTTATACCCAACGCTAAAGGGCTGGTAATTTTCCTTCGGTTTAAAGGCCTTGGACTCTTTGCATCTAACGCTTTCTTATCATTCCCTGCCAACGATCCTTTATTATCTATTGGTTCTCCTAATCCGTTCACTACTCTGCCCAGAATATTATCACTTAATATAATATGACGTGGAGTAGTCCGGGCAGTTACAGTATCGCCCGGCGATATCCCACCTATATGCTCCAGGGGCAACAGAATAAGGTGGTCATTCTGGAAACCTACAACTTCAGCCAGTACACGTCGACCATCACGAATTCGTATACCGCAAAGTTCTCCTAAACCCACCGACGGTCCGTTAGATTCAACAGTCAAACCAGAAACCCTTACAACAAAACCCTGACAATCCAATAAATTTACGCCGCGAAGCGCTGAATGAAATTTCTCAAAATCAATTACACTGTAACTAACATCGCTCGTAGCCATAACTTACTCCGCCTTTTGAAGCGCTTTACTAACCCGCTCCAAATGTTCATCAATCAAAGATGTAATGACTCCCTTTGGACTCTCCAGCAAACACTCTGCCCGTCCTATTTTTGAGTCAGAAACAAACTTAATTCCGGCTAAGTCACCATCCGGCTCATCCTGCTGGGCCTTCTGATATTGCGTAAGGTCCTCTGGATTCAAATGCACTACAATATCATCACGTGTTGGAGCATTTTTGAGCGCCTCTTTGATGATAGATTCTATTTCATAATCCCCATTTTCTATTTTTTGCATCAGAACCTTTCTGGCGATTTCCACTGAAAGTTTGGCAATTTCTTCTTTATGCTCAACAAATACTTTATCACAAAACTCGTTGAGCTTGGCAATTACAGCATTAAGTGCCTGGCAAGCCTGTAAAAGAGCAGTCTTTTGAGCCTCTGCTTCCTGTGTCAGAGCTTGTCCGGCACTTGCTGACGGGGCCACTCCGCCACCACCGGGCAACTTATCTTCTACAGTACCAACATCATTATCCAGTATTTTGGCCGATGCAATCGGCTTCTCAAAATGCACCGTAAGTGTCTGTGACATCCCATTAACGCCCTACTAATCTAAGTTTGCCCTCCTCGTTGGCTTCTCGCAACGGGACGACAACTTCTTCTCTTGCATCAAGAACTTCTTTTTCCAGCGGTTCCTGCATAAGTGAAATTTCTTCGTCAAGCATAGCTACTGCCCGCTCAGATATATTTGAGCGTATCTTTTGTACAATACCCTCATCTGCCCCATGAAGAGCCAATGCCAATCTACCCGGCTCTACGCTTCGTAACGCTTCCTGCAGAGACCTGTCCGCTATTGACAAAATATCAGTCCATGTTATCATCAAGCGTTTCACCATCGTAGCTGCTTCCTCATCGTGCTTATTGATTTCATCAAGTAATTGGTCTCGCACGCCTTTATCCAAACCACTTAGAACAACAGCTAATTTTCTTAAAGCCTGCTCCGGCCTTTCCGCAAGTGTTTCTCCCTTGAAACTCCTTAACCTTTCACTAACCGTGAATGCCATTCGCTGTTTCACTCCGATACCTACTAATTCCGGATTCGTCATTCTGCACACAGCTTTAATCCGATCATCCTCACCCAAACGTGATAAAACACCCTGGCTTTTGCTTGGAGCCAGTTCTGACAGTACTACAGCAATCGTTTGTGGGTGTTCGCCCTTCAGTGCCATAACCAACTCGTCTATACTCGCCATACGAATATCCGTAAACAGGTCTTTTTTTTTCGAAGCCTCCTTGACCTGAGATTGGATTTGACCCGCCTTCTCTTTATCAAGAACATTAACAAGCATCTCGTTGAAAAAGGTTTTCATACTGAATACTTGAGTTTGCCCTTTTTTAAGCGAATCATAGAACTCCTGAGTAATATTTGCCTCCTCATCAGCATCGCGCTGACCTGATATTTTAATTCGCGCAAGCTCCACGGCAATCTCTTGAATCTCCTCTGCGTCAAGTCCTTTAAGCAGCTCAGTAGCAGTCGCAGCGTCAAGACTCATTAACAACATTGCAGCTTTTTGTGTCCCCGTCAGCATCGCTCAGTTAATCCCTCTATTGAATTATATATCTCAAATATCTTGCCCGCTGGAATTTTGACTAATTCTTCTCTAAGTACTGCCAAAATTAGCTTTAACTCAATCACATACGACATCATTCTTCAATAAACGTCATCTCGCCCTTCTCATTCATTTCGCGCAGAATCTGTACAATCTCTCCTCTGGCTCTTTCGACATCCTCCTTTCCATACGCCGACATAAGTAAAGACTGCTCATTTAACATAGCAGCTATCGGCTCAGA
The DNA here is from genome assembly GCA_964546095.1 of uncultured Pirellulales bacterium. Classification (GTDB taxonomy): domain Bacteria; phylum Planctomycetota; class Phycisphaerae; order Sedimentisphaerales; family Anaerobacaceae; genus NIOZ-UU13. The sequence goes on along the minus strand of CAZJIR010000138.1, from coordinate 1,919 downwards.
AATATTGGATTCTATTTTCTGAACGAGCCTGTCGTTGGCCCGAACCAATGCTAAGGCTAATTTCTTGACATCAATTCTTCTTAAAATCTTTTTCAGCGACCTGTCGGTAATTTGTGGAATATCTTCCCAGACCACCATTAAGTCAGCTACCATTTCGCCTGTTTGTTTGTCTTTACCCCGTATAGCACTGAGTAGACCATCTCGAATCTCCTTGCCAAGGTCTCGTAAAACTACAGCCACTTTCCTTACAGACTGTTCAGGTCGGATTCGCAAAGCATTGCCGGGATTGTCCGTTGCAATAGCCTCAATACGTTTGCATACTGTTTCTGTTATTATCACTTTCGTTTCGGGAGGCATAGTCTCACAACTGCTCATCCTGTTCACAATACTAAAGCAGATGCTCCCATTTAAAAAACCGAGCACCTCTGAGGTTTTTGTCTTAGGCAGTTCCGATAAAACCACCGCGGCAGTCTGAGGATGCTCGTTCTCTAAAACCGACGCTATCATTCGAGACTCAACTCCACAAATAGACGCGAAAGGACCTTGCTTGCAGAGTAGTTCTTGTATATTGCTCCGGATTTGTTCTGTTTTCTTATTTCCTACTGTACTGTTCATCACCTCCTTCAGGAAACCCTTAAGTTGAAATCCCTGGTTAGTCTGAAGTGAACTACAGAACTGCCGTGTAAATTTCAAGCTTTGCCTATCACCGTTAAAACCGGAAGCATCCAAATGTGCCAATTCAACTGCTAATTCTTTAACAACCTTGGCATCAACACCATCGAGCAGTTCAGCAGCAGTAGCTGAATCCAAACTCATTAACAACATTGCAGCTCTTTGTTTACCCGTCAACGGCATTTTCGTATCTTGTGTCCGTCTATCAGGAATCCGTAACGGATTGATTCTCGCTTTGTATCTTGTGCGAAGAAATCTTCCGTTCGAAATTTGATATTTATTGTTAAACATTCGATATTCGCTTCACATCGTAATAGTTATGACCCTTTTTCTTCAATCCAACTGGCAAACAATTGCTTAACACGCTCAGGGTCATGTTCCAAAGCACCGGCTATTTGCCTACGCAAGACTAACGGCTCGGAACCTCCGGTTCCCTCTGGAAGAAGTCCGGCGGCTTCTTCACCTTCGGGCAATTGCTCGGCCGAAGCCTTTGCCGACACTTTCTTTTTTGCACCACGGAACATACGAAAAACAAGTAGTGCGCAAATCGCCATAATCCCCATAGAAGTCTGGCGAGCAATCGCTATATAACGAGGCCAATTAGACGGTTCCTCCTCAATCAGTGATTCGAGTGGACGATTGAACTTAACATCAACTACTTTAATCGCACTTGTATCCTCAAGGCCAAGAGCATTTTGGATAGTTGCCACGACATCAGATTCTTCCATTATCTTTGTCTGAGCACCGGTCGTTGTATCGTTAGCATCAGCAACTTCAGGAGGAGATAAGTCAACAAATGCTGCTACTTTCAGGGATTTTATTTGGCCTGGGTAAACATCTTCCCGCTTGACCGTCTTTCCGACCTCATAATCGGTTTTAATTGTTTCATCTTTTACTGTACTACCCGGCACAGCCGGCTCACCTGCGGTTGAAGGTGTGGCAGCCCCGATTTCAGAACCGCTTGTAATCTCTTCTTTAATAACAACTCCTTTTGGATCAAGCTTTTCTGTAACGGTACTAACGCTATTCATATCAATAATTGCACTAACCCTTACCGTTGCCCGGCCGGGACCTAAAACAGCGGTAAGCATATCCTCTACCTTGTTCGCTAAATTCTCCTCCACCCTTTCCCTATAATCCTGAACAGTACCTGCCTCACTGGCTATAGCTGAATCTGACTTACTTGAAAGAAGATGTCCCTGGCTGTCTATGACGGTAACATTTTCTGATGTAAGCCCTTCAACACT
>CAZJIR010000137.1:6216-7094 GCA_964546095.1 uncultured Pirellulales bacterium | reverse complement strand
CGGGATTGAAAAGTTCGGCATGAAAGTTGTGGATGTAGTGCCTGATATGGATCCGGGCAGGGACATGATTTTGGTTGAGGGCACCGACGAGCGTTTAATCCATACCGGTCCCGTAGCCGGGTGCAGCGGCTCGCCGGTCTATATTGATGGCAGGTTGGCCGGCGCGCTGGCTTTCGCGTGGACTTTCAGTAAGGACCCGCTTTACGGTGTAACGCCGATTAAGGAAATGCTGAAGGTAGGCAGGGGGCCGCAAGTTAGTCACTCCGGGCAAAGTACCTCTGCGGCTTCACTTTTACGAAGTCAAACAGCGGAGGGAATGTGGTCGGCGTTTGATTTTACAAGGCCGATTGATTTTACCGAGATTGACAGACAATTTAGAAATGAATTGTCTAAAAGGAGCCATAATCTTAGTGGTATTAATCCTTTACCGTGTCCTCTGATTACATCGGGATTGCCAAGTAGCGTTTGTGGAGAGCTGGGTGAGCTTGTTAAGCCTTTTGGGCTGATGGTTGTCGCAGGCGGCGGTAGTGGAAGTTATTCAGCGGCCTCTGATGAAAAGGTGGAATTAGTCCCTGGAGCCTGCCTTGCTGTTCCTCTTGTGAGCGGAGATATATCTATAGCCACAGTTGGTACTGCAACTGAGGTTGTGGACGATAAGGTGTATGGCTTCGGGCACTGGCTGCTTGGTTACGGCCCGGTGAATCTGCCAATGGCCACAGGGGTGGTACACACGGTCGTGTCGAATACATATCGCTCTTTTAAGCTGGCCAGCCCAGTAGAAACGGTCGGTGCTCTGACTGCGGATGAGTCAATGGCGGTCTTTGGACAGATTGGTGCAAAGGCCAAAACGATACCATTAACGATACGAATAGACCGTT
>CAZJIR010000137.1:0-6206 GCA_964546095.1 uncultured Pirellulales bacterium | reverse complement strand
CGTTACAATGACACGGAGAAACGCCTTTACAATTGCCAAGTTGCTTATAATCGGTTGCTTACTCCCCTGTCGATTCGGTCTGCTGTGGCCGGAGCGGCTCTTCAACTGGGTGATTTCCCGCCCGACCACATGATTGAGTATAAGGTTGCTATAGGTATAGAGGGTGGTGATTCGATTAGTTTCGAAAACGTTTCCACCGCCATGGGGCTGAATGAATTGATAGTGGAAAGCGTCGGCTCGGTAATGCTGCTTATGAATAATCCTTATAAAGAAGTTGGTATAGAATCTATCGATTTTGATATTCGCATAGTTCCGAGGAGTATTGTTTCACGTATATGGTCGGTGGATTTATCTGACCCAAAGGTCAAAGCAGGTGAGAAGGTTGATATTAATGTTGTTGTAGAGTCTGTTCTGGCGGGGAAGAAAAAATATCAGTGCACACTGGAAATTCCTGATGATTTGATTCCCGGGACATATAACCTGACAGTGTGTGGTTCGTCGAATTATGAGCGGTTTCTTTTGAAAGCCGTCCCTTACAGATTTATTGTGCAAAGCGCGCCGGCTTTGATTGAGGCGCTTAATTATACTCTGAGCATCGGTAGAGATAGATTGTATTTTCTTCTGGCTCTGCCGCCCGATGGAGTTGCGCTTGAGCAGGCTGAGCTGCCCGACCTGCCGGGGACCATGGCCCTGGTTTTGCAGAGCCCGAAAAGGGCACTGAGAATCCAGCCGTATCAACGTTGGATTGAGCGAAGTTTGAAAACAAATTCAGTGATTATTAATAGAAAGGCTATGAAAATAACAGTGGAAGAACAATAGGTTATTTTTGGTTATGAACGGAGCAAAGCGTTCGTTTTAAAACCGACAACCTTTAGCTTCGTCTGACAGGATAACTGTAAGTCGGTCTTTTATTTGGAGAGTTGCTATGAGAGATAAATTCCATGTTAATTGCAGATTAATCCTTACGGTTTTGCTCTGTTTTGTTTTGAGTTCAGCCTGTTTGGCGGTCAGCAGTAAGGTTACGCGTCATACCAGCAGTACGGATTTATTGAAGGGCCGGGCCGAAGGTGTTGTGATTAGCTCACGAGGCACTATCCAGCTCGGGCGGTCTGCCGAGACATTAATTGAAGAATTCGAGGACCTTGGAGATGTCTGGTCGATAAACAGTATCGTTATAAGCGGCGGAACGGTCTATTTCGGTACAAGTCCTAACGGTGGTATCTATAAATACAGCCTTAACAAACTGACGAAGATTTATCCGCAAGAAGAAGACCAGGAAAAACCTGAAGAGAAACCAAGCGATGCAAACGAGCCTGAGGGCGAGAAGGTCGAGGCTGAGGAGCATTTGTCAAATGAGCATATTTTTGCAATGGCGACAGATGTTTCCGGCAGACTTTTGGCCGGGATAAGCGGCAAAAAATGCAGACTGTGCCGATTCGAAGCCGAAAAGATGGAAGTTATTTTCGAGCCGAACGATGCAAAATATATCTTTGCGATAACTGTCGATGACAGCGGTAGTATATATTTGGGAACGGGACCGGAAGGTAAAGTTTATAAACTCAATTCCCTCGGTACAAAAGCTCAGCTTATTTATGATAGTCTCGACAAAAACATCCTTTCGCTTGTGAGTGGAGAGGATGGTTTTATTTATGCTGGAAGTGACAGCCGAGGACTTGTATATAAGATAAATCCGCGTACTGAAAAAGCAACGGTTTTATATGACAGCGACCAGCCGGAAATTACAGCCTTATTATTTATGAACGAACTTGATAGTCTTTATGCAGCAGGAACATCGGCTAAGGTTGTTCAGGCCCAAACACAATTTGCCGCCCAACGGCCTTCACCCGGTCGGCCTGAGGCTAAAGAGGAAAAAGGTAAAAGCTCCAGCCAGAACGAGGGCGGACGTGAACTTAAAATTGCAAATACAGAAAAACCGAGTGGTGCAAAGCCGGGCCAGAGCCCACCGCAGGCACGCAAAGTAGCAAAACTGGGTCAAGCCAGTTACATATACAAGGTGACCAAAGACGGTTTTGTCACTAATGTATTCGGCGAGAAAGTGGTTTTCTTCTGCCTGGCAGAAGAGGATGGAAAGTTGCTTGTCGGTAGTGGAAACGGCGCCCAGCTTTTTAGCATTGAACCTGCCGCCGAGCAGGAAGCCGTTGTATATGAGGATGAGCAGGCATCCCAAATAACAGCAATAGCTGTTGCAGGTGAAGATGTGTATCTTGGAACGGCAAATCCCGCAAAATTGATAAAGTTAGGGGATGGTTTGACCTCAGAGGGGACTTACACTTCTGACCTTGTCGATGCCGGTCAGCCGGCGAAGTGGGGCAAGCTGCAGCTTGAAGCAGAAATTCCGCAGGGATGTAAAGTTCAAATCGCTTCCCGCAGTGGGAATGTCAAGGATGTAAACGACCCAACTTTTTCACAGTGGACCGAGCCGGTGGAAATTGCAGGGCCGATACAACTTGAGTGTCCATTGGGCAGGTTCTGTCAATATAAACTCATCTTGCGAAGTGAAGATGGCGATAAAAGCCCGCTTATAAGGGAAATTGCCGTTGCCAGCACTGTTCCGAATCTTGCACCGAAAGTCGAATCGGTAGCTGTCGGAAGAATTAACAAGCCGGGCAAAGAGGGAGTTTTCAATATCAGCTACAGAGCTAAAGACGACAATGGTGATAAGCTGATTTTCAAAATAGATTTTCGAAAACTCGGCAGAACTAACTGGATTGAGCTGGAAGACGAAACTGATAAACCTAATTTCGAATGGGACGGAAAGACGATTGAAGACGGTCGGTACGAAGTGAGGATAACCGCCAGCGACGCCAAAAGCAATACCAGTTCAACTAAATTAACCAGCAGCCGGATAAGTGAACCTGTGGTAGTTGATAACACTGGGCCGGTTGTTAAGAGCATAACGACTTCCACCGTTAGCAACAACCTATATAAGGTTTTCGAGATTAAAGTTCAGGATGAGCTCAGCGCGATTGGAAAGCTGGAATATACAATTGACAGTAATGCTGACTGGACAGGTACTGTGCCGGACGATTTGGTTTATGATACGACAGATGAGAATTTCACAATTAAAATAGATACTAAGGAAAATTTGCCCGAAGGTGACCATGTGCTGACGATTAAAGTCAGCGATGCAGTCGGCAATACAACGTATAAGACCTTCGATATAAATATTGAATAATCGATTTAGACTTATATCAACTTAAAGACTTGTGGTATTTTTTGAGCGAGGGTCTGTAATGGTTTCTGTCCCATTGCCAAGGGCACCTTCCATAGCCATTTCTCTAAAACCAACCATTGGGTCATAGAATTTTTTAGTCAAATCGACGGTATTGACCATTATGCCGGGACGATTTGCCTTAAGCTGTCTAACGATTTTACCATCCGGCTGGATAAAAAACGATGGATAGGGGGCATAGTAACCGCTTGCATTTGCGCCACTCGCCCAGAAATGATTTGTTGCCGCCCGGCACTGCATCGTCTGGCGCATAATGTGCGTATGCACGCTTGGGCCTTTTTGCTTGGCGTTATAAAACGACTGAAAAATACAGTCGATTCTTTGCTTGTATAACTGTCGATAAATCTCCGGAAACCGCAAATCAAAGCATATAAGCAGCGAGCATTTTACTCCGTTTATGGTGAAGTCCACAAATCTGTTGCCGGGTGTAAGCCTTCGCAAATCGCCCGTGGTGCAAAATCTTTTATCATAACGGTCAACGATTTCCCCCTTTGGATTTATAAGATATAAACTGTTATGCGGCTTATTCGGCTCGGTCAATTTGTGTGTACTTCCCAGGACAACCCATAATTGCAACTCGCGGGCGAGAACCATAATCTTTTGCGTCTCTTCTTTGAGCGTGTCCCAGTCGTACCCTTTAAAGTTTGGAAAGTCCGTACCAACGTAGCCGCTTAGAACACACTCGGAGAAATGAACAACATCAGCTTTGGCCTGTTTCGCTTTGTGCAAAAAATCACATATTCTTCGCGAGTTTCGCTTTATCGAGGCCCCCACGGCAAACTGGCACGTCGCAACTATAAGAATACCTTCTGCCATTGTTGTTCCTATGCCAGCCCCAAAGTTTCTTCGAGGTCGAAGATGATATTCATATTCTGAATTGCCTGGCCGGATGCGCCTTTTACAAGATTGTCAATCGCTGAAAAGCAGACAATCTTGCCTTTAACATTCGACACGAAAATGTTGCAATAGTTCGTCCAGGCCACATTTTTTACCGCGGGCGCATCCTTGCATATTTGCACAAATGGCTCATCTTTGTAGAAATCATTGTAGAACTTTAATAGTTGCTCATTACTGGTGTCTTTCTTGGGCTGGCAATAAACCGTCGAAAGTATCCCTCTGTCGAAAGGGCCTACGTGCGGTTGAAACAGCACGGTAACCTTTTTGCCTGCCACTTCGCTTGCTATCTGTTCAATTTCAGGCATGTGGCGATGAGTCCCGATACCGTAGGGGAAAAAGTTCTCGTTCATATTGGGAAAATGAAATTTGCTCGAAGGTTTCATTCCTGCCCCTGATGTGCCTGTGACCGCATTGACAATAATAGATTCGGTGTCTATCAGGTCTTCTTTAAGCAGGGGCGCAATGGCAAGAGAAGCTCCGGTTGGGTAACAACCCGGATTGGCAACGAGCTTGGCACCTTTTATCTGTTCGCGGAAAAGCTCGGGCAGGCCGAACACGGCGTGTTTTAAGTTCGCAGTGTCGGTGTGCTTTACATAGTACTTTTCATAAACGCTAACATCCTTGAGCCGATAGTCGGCGCTAAAATCTATAACTTTCAGGCCGGCATCCAACAATTTAGGCACGAATCCCATCGAAACCTTATGCGGCAAACAGCATAGGGCGACATCAGCAAGCTCAGACAGCTTTGCTAAGTCCAGAGGCTCGATGTGCAAACCGCACTGGCCTTTAAACTGTGGAAAGACGTCCTCCACCGCTCCGCATTCTTCCGATAGTGCGGTTAAGTAAGTAAGCTCGGCCTCACTGTGCTGCAGGATAATCCGTATCGATTCGGCACCGGTATATCCGCTTGCTCCGATTATTGCAACTCGTATCATTTTTAGCCCTTATAAAAAAAGCCGCTAAGATTGTCTCTGAGCGGCTATTGTAATAATCCAAAAGTAAATTTGCAAATTAACGCTTCGAGAACTGGAACCTTCTCCTTGCACCTCTTTGTCCGGGCTTTTTCCTTTCGACCATCCGTGGGTCACGGGTAAGATGCCCGCCGTCCCGCAGGGCCTGGACAAGATGTTCATCATATTTTTTCAACGCCCTGGCGATTCCCAGCAGCGACGCACCGGCCTGGCCGGTAGTTCCGCCGCCTTTGACGTTTATGAAAACATCGAAAGATTTTTCTGCATCAACTGTCTTCAAAGGCGCCAGCACTGCTTTTCTGTCCTGTTCACGGGGGAAATAATCTTTGAGCTCTCTTTTATTGACTATTAATTTACCATCGCCGGGTTTAATTCGGACACGGGCGACGGAGCTTTTTCTTCTGCCGGTTCCCCACCAGTAACCACCCTTTTGCTTACCGGTTGGAGCCGGCGTTTGTTTGGTCTGACTGCTTACTTTGACAACGGGTTTGTCAGTTTCGGTCTCTGCCATAATTTTTATTCTTCACTAAAATAGTTCTATCTTTTCTGGTTTCTGGGCCTGGTGTTCGTGTTCAGGGCCCTGAAACACCTTTAACTTTTTCAGCATTTTTCTGCCGAGCCTGTTCTTCGGCAGCATGCGCCTTACCGCCAGTTCGACGACCTTTTCCGGCTTTCTTGTCATCATGTCGCTAAAGCTTACGTATTTATGCCCGCCTGGGAAGTGTGTGTAGTAATCGTACTCTTTCGTCCGGGCTTTTTTGCCGGTAAGCTTTATTTTGTCAGCATTTACCACAATTACAAAATCACCCGTATCGACATGAGGCGTATATGTGGGCTTGGTTTTGCCCATTAATATAGGTGCAATTTTCGCAGCCATTCGGCCAAGAACTGCCCCGTCGGCATCCACGAGCAGCCACTTCTCCTCAAGAACTCCTTTTTTTGCCATAAAGCTCTTCATAAAAAACTACCTTTCGCTACACAAAAAGAGGTATTTTACCGAATTCCTGCTCACTGTCAAACTATTTTTTCAAGTGAAAATTCAAGAATTTGGTCTTCATCCTGTCGATGAGTAGGTGCACTGTTTG
>CAZJIR010000136.1:0-7097 GCA_964546095.1 uncultured Pirellulales bacterium | reverse complement strand
TCACACGAGGAGCTGGTGCAGGCGGTGTTTGAATATACGCGTGACACTATCATTGCATTTCGGGAAGCCGGCGTAATGCCGGATATGGTCCAGCCGGGGAACGAAATCATCAATGGAATGCTTTGGCCGGACGGCAGGCTGCCGGGTAATTGGGATAATTTTGCCGAGTTGATGGAGGCCGGGATTAACGGCGTCGAGGCCGGTCGGGGCGATGCTCCGCGCCCGCTGATAATGGTCCATATCGACAGAGGCGCCGACAAGGAAAGGACACAGACCTTCTTTGATAAGTGGCATTCGTATAACATTGATTATGATATCATTGGACAGTCTTATTACCCCTGGTGGCATGGCTCACTGCTTGAACTGCGCGAAAACATGATTTTTATGGCCAACGAGTATCAGAAAGACATCATGTTGGTAGAGGTGGCCTACAATTGGAAGCCGTCTGAGTACAGAAATAAGTTGGCGCCTTTCCCGGAAACTCCTGAAGGGCAAAGGCAATTCCTTGACGAAGTGCATCGAATTGTTCTGAGTACGCCTCATAACAGGGGCAAGGGTATCTTTTGGTGGGAGCCTGCCGTTACAGGCGGCCTTCGAAGAAGAGGTATGTTCGATGATGATGGAAATGCCTTGCCGGTTATCACGGTGTTTGACAAATTCACGAGAAAGTGATAAGAATACATGCTTACCGGCGAATAATAAAAAACGCCCCGGTTAGACGCGGATAAGGACATCCGTAAAATCGCAAAGGAGTCAGGCGATGGTTGGAATTGTTTCCAGGCCGGATACGCAAAAGAAGCTGGAGATACTTAGCACCGATGCACAGTATGATTTGGCATGTGCGTGCAGTACTAATAAGGACCAGGGACGCAAGCGAAGCAGCGACGGCAAATGGATATACCCTGTAACACTTCCAAACGGGGGAAAAAGTGTACTTTTCAAGACTCTAATCTCCAATGTGTGCTCGAATGACTGCAAGTACTGCCCGCTCAGGGAGCAGATGGACATTCGCAGATGCAGCCTTAGGCCGGAGGAAACAGCAAAAGTATTTATGGATTATTTCAGACGGCGAAAAGTGTATGGTCTTTTTCTTAGCTCGGGTGTTCTTGGTTCGGCTGATGCGACGATGGATAAACTCAACGGCGTAGCGAGATTATTACGAAAAAAGCACAGGTTCAGAGGGTACATTCACTTAAAGATTATTCCGGGGGCGAGCGATGCGGCGATACGAGAGGCGGTTTCGCTGGCGAGTGCGGTTTCACTGAATATCGAGACGCCGGGCGAGAAGAGACTGGCGAAAGTATCGAAAAAGAAAAGATATATTCAGGATATTATTGAGCCAATTAAGCTTATCAGCAGGCTCACCGGACGCGGGTCAAGGTATGAAAAGGTAAAACAAACGACGCAGTTTGTTGTAGGGGCTGCGGATGAACCTGATACGGAAATCGTCAAATATATGTACGGTTTGTATGACCGACTGAAAATGAACAGGGTATATTTCAGTGCTTATCAAAAAGGATTGGGTGATAAATCTATAGCTGGTGAACAAGCCGAAGGGGATAGGCCGACTGATGTTCTTATGCGGGAACATCGGCTGTATCAGGTGGATTTTCTGCTTCGTAAATACGGCTTCAAAGAATCGGACATCATATTTGAAGAAAATGGGCACTTGTCTTTAGGTATCGACCCGAAAGAAATGTGGGCACAGAGCCATCCTGAGGTGTTTCCCATAAATATTAACAGGGCATCGAGATTTTCACTCTTGCGGGTGCCCGGTCTTGGGCCGGTGACAGTCAAGCGTATTTTAGAACAGCGAAGGGCCGGAAGAATAAACCGTATTGAGGAAGTGGGGAAGGTGGGGGTCAGGCTGGAGAAAGCAAAAAAATATCTGATATTCTAAGGATTTTCATTGTAGAGTAGTCGCTAATATATATAATTCTCTGGCTAAATGCAAAGATGCAGATTTGAAAATCACACCTAATTTTAAGGAGGCTTAGATGAGCGGTCTTGTCCCAAACAAGGTATTTCTCACAAAGGGGCTTGGAAGACATAAATACAGATTGAAGTCTTTTGAAGAAGCGCTTAGAGAAGCAGGCATAGCCCAACAGAATTTAGTGCAGGTATCATCAATTTTGCCACCGAAATGTAAGATGGTCAGCAGGGAAAATGGACTTCTACAATTGAAACCCGGTGAGATATGCTATTGTGTATTGGCCCGTTCCGACACAAATGAGCACGGCCGGCTGGTTGCGGCCTCAATAGGCGTTGCAGTTCCGAGAGACCGCAACCAATGGGGATACCTGAGCGAGGTACATAGCCATGGGATGGACCAGCGGGTGGCGGCGGATATGGCTGAAGACCTTGCGGCTGAGATGCTGGGCACGACTCTGGGGCTGGAAGTTGACCCGAACCAGGCGTGGTCCGAGAAGGAGCAGGTCTATAAATCCAGTGGTTTTATCATCAGAACCTCTAATATAACCCAAACGGCACGCGGCCAAAGAGACCTGTGGACCACTACAGTTGCGGTTGCAGTCTTTCTGTTCAATTCGGTATGAATAGGCATCTGGTATGGGAAAAACAGCCAATTTCGGTGATTTGCCGGAAGAGTATTCTACCCAGGAGCATGCAGGAGTAGTGATAGTTCCTGTTCCCTATGACCGTACAAGCACATGGCTTAAGGGTGCTGACAAAGGTCCGATGGCTATAATCGAGGCTTCCGCCCACATGGAACTGTATGATATCGAGACCGATTCAGAGGTGTATCGAAAGGGAATATTCACGGCTGAAGCTGTAGATGGAAAACTACTTCCCGAAGATATGGTTGAGGAAGTAACAAAGCAGGTACAGCGTTATATCGAAAATGATAAATTTGTCGTGGTTGTTGGAGGGGAGCACTCGGTAAGTATCGGTTCGGTTAAAGCGCATACCAAAAACAATAAAAATATCTCTGTTTTACAGCTCGATGCTCATTCCGACCTCAGAGACAAGTATGAAGGCTCCAAATACAATCACGCATGTGTTATGGCAAGGATTAGCGAACTGTGCCCAGTTGTGCAGGTTGGGATAAGAAGCATGGACGCATCTGAAAAAGGAGTTGTTGACAAGAGTCGCATCATTTTTGCAAGGGAAGTCCGCCAGAACAACGATTGGATAGAGAAAGCAATATCTAAATTATCGGGTAAGGTTTATCTCACAATCGACCTTGATGTTTTTGACCCGTCGATAATGCCATCTACGGGAACTCCGGAGCCAGGTGGTTTATTGTGGTATGATGTGCTGAGTTTGCTGAGAGCTGTATTCGAAAGTAAGGAAGTAGTGGGTTTCGATGTTGTCGAGCTATGCCCGGATGAGAGGAATAAAGCGCCGGATTTTTTGGCGGCGAAACTGATTTATAAATTATTGAGCTATAAATTCAAAGACTGAAATGGAAAAGAAAGATTTTCTGAAAGAACCTGTCAGGCATATTGATGTCAAGTCGTTCGATTCAAGCGGGATAATTGAGGCTATGAAGGACATGTCTTTCACGGCCAGAGATACAGCCAAAGCCGCAGAGATTTTCGAGACGATGATAAAAGACAGGGATTGCACAATTATTCTGTGTTTGGCCGGGAGCACAAGTGCGGCAGGGTGCATGCAAATTTATGTTGATATGGTCAAATGCAATATGGTGGATGTTGTTGTTGCTACGGGAGCTACGATAGTTGATATGGACTTTTTCGAAGCGCTGGGATTCAAGCATTATAAGGGAAGTCCTTATGTTGATGACAGCAAATTAAGAGAACTGTACATTGACAGAATATACGACACATTTATCGATGAGGAGCAGTTACAGATTTGTGACGATAGTGTTAAGAAGATTGCCGATGGACTTGAGAAAAGGCCCTATTCTTCGAGAGAATTTATCAAAGAAATGGGGGCATATCTTCTGAAAAATGCAAAAAAGAAGGAATCTTTAGTGCAGGCGGCGTATGAGAATGATGTACCGATATTCTGTCCGGCGTTTTCTGATTCGAGTGCAGGATTCGGGCTGGTTAAGCACCAGGTGGAAAATGACGAAAAACATGTTTCGATAGACAGTGTAAAGGATTTCAGGGAGCTGACAGAGATTAAGATAAGGTCAGGCTCTTCCGGATTATTTATAGTAGGAGGGGGTGTTCCGAAGAATTTTGCTCAGGATACGGTAATTTGTGCCGAAGTTCTGGGTAAAAATGTAGATATGCACAAATATGCGGTCCAGATTACCGTTGCTGACGTTCGTGATGGTGCCTGCTCGAGTTCCACGCTTAAGGAAGCTTCTTCCTGGGGTAAAGTGGATACGGGATACGAGCAGATGGTTTATGCTGAAGCCAGCAGTGTTCTACCTTTGATAGTGAGTTGCGTGTACCACCGGCGAAACTGGCAGGTAAGAAACAAAAGACATTGGAGTAAGATATTTGAATAGTTATTTTCCGATTGGGGGCATAAGGAGCATGAAAATGACAAAGGGTATACCTGTGCTTGGATTTCTGGCTGTTTTGATTTGTTCTGTGGCCCTGGTAGGTTGTGAAGGAAAAGATGATAATAGCGACCTGGAGGCAGTGGATGGGGAAGTATTGTCCTCGGTCAGGAGCGGCCTTGCAAAGGTCAAAAGAGACCTGACCGATTTAAGCGATGAACTGCAGACCACCAGGGGAATCCAGGAGGAGCTTATGAAGCAGATAGAGATGCTGGTTGCCGACCGGGATAACGCGGAAGTTACGGCCAAAGCAACAGAACAAAGAATCGAAGAACTCACTAATCAAATAAATGAGCAGAAAGAAATTTGTAGCCAGTTTGAAAATGAAATAAATGCATTAAACACGGCTATAGAGAACCAACAAACAACCATAAATGAGCTACAGATGACTATTGCCGAATTAGCGAGCATGATTGAGCGACAGGCCGCTATTGGGCAGCAGGGAGATATCGAACCGTAATAGGAGAACTACCACGAGCAAGGCTAAGCTATGGGAGACGGAGGGATTTAAGAGATGATAAACAACACCTAATGTGAGTTTTCAGAGATTGTGCTGTTATCGTAGCTCATTCGGGCAACGAGACAGCTTAGGCCGGTCATTTCGTATTTTACAAATATAAAAAATCCCCGAATGGAGTCTTTTGGCGACTATTGTTTTCAAAAATTAATATCGAATGATGAATAGCAAGGCTAATTTGGGAAAATTTATTGCAATTTTTTATTCCGGCGATTAGTATTCGGCTTTAATGAGGTTTTGGCGAATGGATGAGCCGGGCAAAAATAGCGATAAAGGTGTTGAAACGAGTGTTAGTAAGGTCGTGAGCGATTATATTAGGGGCCTTAGTGACGAACACCGTATGCTGGTGGTTCTAAAGGCACAATTGTACAGCGGGACATGGGAGCCGATGCTCGATGACCTGGAGAATCGCCTGGCTGGTAAGCCATATATATTCAAGCTGGTAAATCGAATAAAAGATGATATAGAACGCATCAACCAGATGCAGAATTTTGAAAAAGAGCATAATATCGATTTAGCCGATTATGTCGAACTGCAGTGAAAAAGATTTTAGAAGAATTGCAAAAGGCAATGATGAAAAAGTAAGGTTTTGTGAGGGTCTATGAAAATGGAAAGAATGTTCAAGTGGAGATTCATTTTACCGGCGGTATTTTTATTTTTTTGTTTTGTGCAGAATAGCTTTGCTGCGGAGGATAGTTCAGGAAGGCTTGTTTCACCGGAACTGCTCGAACACGCAAATTTGAAAATATTGTGGGAAAATGAGCTGCCGATTAAAAAGACTGAGAGTTTAGAGCGACTGCTTATTCTGGGTAAATGTATATATGCGATTTCGAATCGGAATTATATGGTTTCTCTGAACAGAGAAAACAAGGATATGATATTCGGAAGAGTAGTTACGCCGGCTGGTTTGCCGGTTACCGGATTGAAGCTTTATAGCGGCGAGCTTTTAACTACTGTCGGTAGTAAAATAATTTTAATTAATCCGGAGTCAGGTACAGAACATAAGACCAAAGATGTGGGTTTCGGTATAGTCTGTCCCGCCGCTCACAACCGTGATTATTTTTACCTGAGTGGAGTTGACAATCGTTTGCATATATTACGTATGGAAGATATGGTTCAGTTTTTTGAGGTTTCTGCCGAAAACGAGTCTATGATAACTTCTATTGTAGCTGATGAAAGTTCCGTTATTTTTGCGACTGCTGGAGGTAATGTTATAAGCATTGCTCCGGATAAACCCATGAAGTTCTGGCAATTTGACGCGGCAGGTAGTATAGCCGGGCCGATTGTCAGAGATGGAATGTCGTTGTTTTTCGCAAGTGAGGATACTAACGTTTACAGGCTTGATATGTTTGGAATGCCGGAGAAAGCGCAGCTTATTTGGAAGTATCAGACGGATGGTGTACTTGATAAGGCGCCTCGTGTAACTTATAGGGTTGTCTATCAGTATATTCGAGGTAAGGGCGTGACGGCGATAGACAGAGTAAACGGCAAATTTTTATGGTCAGTGCCGGGTGGTCTTGAATTATTGGCGGAAGCAAATAACAAGGCCTATGTGATTACAAAGTATAAGACATTGGTGGTTATGGACAATCTTATAGCCAAAAAACTATACTCGGTTAATTTTGCAGGGGTTTCGAGGTACACTACCAATGTAGAGGATTCAAAAATCTATGTTGCTGATAGGCGTGGGCGAATTGCCTGCTTGCAACCGATAAAATAGTGCATAGTTCCACAGCATGGCATCAGCATACAGCGTTGGACGGATGCAATACGGAATGCGAGGGTCCAACAACAAAATAATATGAGGACATTTTCGACGGAAAGGAGTTCTAAATGGACGTGAAAATCAAAACAGCATTGATAAGTGTTTCCGACAAGAGCGGTGTGGTTGATTTTGCAAAGAAGCTCAGCAAGATGGGAGTTAAGATAATCAGTACCGGCGGAACAGCTAAAAAGCTTAGTGAAGTGGGTCTGAGCGTTGTTGGTATAGAGTCGGGTACAGGCGGTGCGGAAAAGATGAACGGCAGAGTAAAAACCCGTCATACAAAAATAAACGGGGCGCGGGTGGGACATCGCGAGAAAAAA
>CAZJIR010000135.1:0-7151 GCA_964546095.1 uncultured Pirellulales bacterium | reverse complement strand
TATATCTTAGATAAGTGTAATCTTCCTCCGTTGCATATGATGAAAGTAATGATGATTTGTCCGTCATTAAATATGAATCCTGTTATTATGCCTTCACTGCTACGCCTATAAAGTAGGGGCAGCAATTGCTGTTGTAAATAAAAATGTTACACCACATTCAAATTCAGCTTTTTTATAATAATATCAGCCGAGATGCCGGAGACCTTTATTTGTTTAACGGGGCTGATTTGGCCTGATATTATGTTTACGGCATTTTTTCTCACACCGAGCTGCTTAGCCAGGAAATTCAAAAGGCATTTATTGGCTTTTCCCTTTTCAGGCGGCGCGGAGACCTTGACCTTTAACATTCCATCAAGCAGGCCGGAAATACGTGTCGGTCCACTGCTGCCGGGCACAATCTTGGCCATAAAAACAACACTATCATCGTTCTCCTGGATTTTCAAATCAGCCATGGGTCAGATTGTAGCCGCTGTGATGGATTGAAAGAAGAAAATTATGTAAGGTAATACCTATATACTTTCTCTGAGGTTCACCCCAACCGCCATCTGCACGTATTTTTCAATTTGCTCGGCAAGCTCACCTAACGAAGCAAGCTGAAAATCTTCGTAATGACCGGGAATGAGATCGCCGTCCATTGCTATTTTGAAGATTCTGACGCGTATAACGGAAGGCTCATTGCCCGATTTACTAAAATCGCTGTCCTTATGCTCAGTAAGCTCAACACGCCAGTCCTCGCTTATGAAAACCAGGCACTTGCCGGTAAAAACCGCCGTCGGGAAATAATCACATAATAGCCTTAGCGTTTCCATCTGTTAGTCTGAAATAGATTTACTTGTTTTTAATTTTATTATTTTACGACTGTTTGTTCCGAAAGTTCACGCCATGCATTCATTGAACGTTTTAAGTTATCGTAAACATTACCACCGATTCCGTAGCCCTGCAAGCCAATTGGGCCGGTATATCCGACATTATTCAGCGTTCTCAGGAAGCGGGGGATATCAAAGGTGCCTTTATCCAGTGTTTGAATCAGATGTTGCCAGTCTTTTGCTTCGCTATCGGCACCGTTAATGGTCACTACGAAAATATACGGCATTGCAGATTTTAGTAATGGCTCAAGAGTTTTTTTGTTATCAACTCTAAGCCAATGGCATAGATTGAAGGTAACGCCCACGTTTTTGCGGTCTACTTTCATTGCCACCCTTACAGCGTCCTCGACTCGCTCAAGCCAGAAACCATAGTGGGGATACAGTGCTACGCGTACTCCGGATTCGGTCGCCATATCCGCAATTTCCCGTATTATTTCCACCGCACGCTGGTCACCATCAGGTGAAGAAGACCTGTAATTTTCGCTTTGAACGTAAAGCCAGAGTATCGTATTGCGTCCTTTTAAGACTTTAAGGGCTTCTTTTAGTTTCGGGTCATATTTCTGCCGGTCGGGGTCAATATTTACGCCAAGATAGACGGTGAAAAGCCTTAAGGCGTTTTTATCAAGCCCTTCAAGCAATTCAGTTAGTCCGTCACATCCGGTGTATCCGATGCCGGCATAGCCTAATTCTTTGAGCATTCGAACTTGCTCTTTTGTGGTTTTGTGTTTGTCATCTTTTGTCCCGGTATCCATTGCGAAGAAAGGATTCGGTCCAGCCGGTTCAATCCAGATATTGCGATACGCCACGGAGCCGTGGTCGCCCTGAAGCATTAAGGGGCCGGTTGGTTTTTCATCGTTGTATGCGCTTGCCCGCGTCGGGCCGGTAAGTTCGACATCTGCATGAACCACGATTCCATTGTGGACAACCTTCTCAAATCTGGCATTTGCAATTTTCTGCCCGTTGCCGTCAAAACATGGAGCGCGGAAAATGACGTCGAACGTTTGCCACTGTCCCGGCTTACGAGATGCGTTGAGACGTGGTGAACGGCCTCCGAAACCTCTGGGGCTGCGATTGTTATCCCAGCGTTCGTAAATGCCTCCGCATTCGATGCCCGGATATTGGTCTTTTTCCACGCCGTAGCTGTCATAGACCTGAATCTCGTAGCGGCCCTGAAAGTAAACGCCAGAGTTGGAGCTTTTCGGAATCATGAACTCGATATGCGCTCTAACATCGCCAAATTCAGCTTTGCTGAAAAGATGTGATGTTCTACCGGCCAGGCCGTTAAGAATTACTCCAGAGCCCGGCTTACCGTTTAACAAGCTTTCATTCACAGGATTTAGAAATGTATCGCCGACAATCTTCCATTGTCCGGTATTGGATCGCCATTTGGAAAAATTGCCGCCTGTCAGAGTAACCTTATCGCTTGCATTGGCGTTCACGGCCGGTACTACACAAAGAATCCCAATAAGCAGTGTAATTAAACGTTTCATAATTTCTATTCTCAAATAATTTTCTCTACAAATGCCATGGACTGCGCATCGACCGTGACAGCATTCGGTTTGCCTGCTCATCGTTGACAAAGCGTTCTTTATCCGGGTCCCATTTGAGTTTTCTCCCCAGCAGCATTGAGATATTTCCGATGTGGGCGATTGTAAAGCAACGATGTCCAATCTCAGGCGGGAAATAACATTCCTTACGAGATTTGACACAATCAAGGAAATTACGCTGTTCTCCGGCCCGGCAAGTATAAAGGTGAATCTCGTTCGGGCCGATTACAGAGTCCAATATAGATTTTGGCTCAGCCTGAAGTTTTCCCCTCCAGCCAACGTTACCTATCCATCCCCTTGAGCCTTCGAATCGCAGACTCGGCGTGCCGGATTTTACAATCATTCTTATGCCATTGGCGTATTTGTATTCGATGCTGAATTCTTTGGCGGTGTTGTAGAGTCCATCGCGCCAGAAAACGCCTTTTCCCTCAACCTCCACAGGGCCTGTATGTTCGGTATCGTTGCCCCATTGTGCGCCATCGAGAAGATGCGCTCCCCAGTCTGTTAACATCCCGCCGGAATAATCAAATATCCATCGGAAGTTCCAGTGAATGCGGTCTTTAGTATAAGGCGCCCAGGGGGCGGGCCCCAGCCACATATCATAATCGAAACCATCCGGTACCGGCATAGGTTCAGGATTTCCGGGCGTATCGGGGCCGGCTGGGAGATCCACGTGAATGGTGTGCAGCCTGCCGATTCTGCCGTTGCGAACCAACTCGCACATTCGGTGGTAGACATCGACAGACCTGTCTTCAGTGGACCACTGAAAAACACGGTTGTATCGCTTCAATGTTTCGCAAAGAATCCGGCCTTCTTCAACAGTCAGCGTCGGTTTTTCACATTCAACGTCTTTGCCAGCCTTTGCGGCGGCTATAGAAATCGGGACATGCCAGTGGTCGGGTGTTGAAACCATAACGGCGTCGATATCGTCTCTTTCGATTATTTTACGGAAGTCATTGTAGACGGCGCAGTCCCGGTTGCCGTATTTCTGATTCACCATATCGCGGGCCTGATTTCTGCATTCGGTATCGACATCGCAGACAGCTAAAGCCTGAGCATCAGAATTGGCCAGGAAATTCTTTATGTTTACGTTTCTGCCGTGGTCACCGGTGCCGATAAAGCCGATTGTAGTCCTTTCGCTAGCAGCGGTGGTTCCGGCCTTTCCCAGCGCCGAAGGCAAAACCAAGTAAGGAAACCCCACAGCGACTGTTGATACGCCTGCCGCTTTTTTTAAGAATCGGCGTCGATTAATTCCTCTCTTGTCCATAACATATCCAATCCCAACGGGAACTTAAAACGAAAGCAGGCACTGCCAGATATACACATAGCCAAGCGTGTCGACATCTTCCCAGATTTTCTTAATCAACTCTTCGTTTCCCGGAATCTCAGGCAGCTCTTTCAATTTTTCTTCCCAGGGAATGCAAACGCCCGGTTTTCTTACCGGTTTTTTTTGTTCGGCCATATCGATAACTCCAAATAATAATCAGTACACCCCATACTCGCGGGTGAATTCAGTCATTGCTTTAATATTCTCGACCTTGGCATCATCCTGGACTATAGCGCTGGCGTCCATAATATAGCCGCCGTTGCCTGCCACGCCTTCAATCACCTTCTTGCAGCATTCGCGTACTTTTTCCGGGGTGCTGTAGCTCAACAGGAAATTCGGAATACCGCCGCTAATACAGAACTTGTGGCCTATCGCCTTATGCACTTTGAAGATGTCACCCTGGTCAACGTGATAGACGATTGATTTGTCCGGTAGCTCGGCAAAGGCATTTAAATGGGCATCCCAGTTGCCCTCGGCATAGAACAAGACCTGATGTCCACTGGCCCAGATTTCTTCAATAATCGGTTTGAGGGTGGGCCAGTAGATATTATCGAAATGCTTCTGTGAGACAAAAGGTACGCATCCACGGTGCATCCAGAACCCGATGGGAACCTTCTTTTCAGGGTCAGCACCTGATATGGCTACATGCGTTAAGTGGGGTATCAGGGCCTCGCAAGCCGCGAGAACCTTTTCCGGCCGCTCCATCAGGTCAGTAACAAGTCCCAGATAGCCGCGGAGTTTATCAGCGATAATGTCGAGCGGTGCTTTGAGAATACCAGCAATAGCTGATACGGTCCCAGATTCGGTTCGCAATAATTCGTTTTGTTTTCCAAAGGCGTTAAAGTAGCTCAACATTGCCATGCCGCCTTTGAGAAACGACAGGTTGTTTCGATACGATGCAGGCTCACCAATCGCCGACACATCATTCGAAATGCGTGGAAGCCAGACGTTGAATAGAAAACCTGTAGGGTCCTCGATGAGCTTGTCGTATTCATCGGGCTTCATAAACGCCTGTTGCTCGGAAGGCTCGATGTATTGAAAACCGACATCCTGTGAGATGTGAATGCCAGGAACGCCATAATACTTCGTGCCTATGGCTTCGGTCAGTCCCGTCCAGACATAGACCATATTGCCAACTACGGCATCCCAGTCGAAATCTGCGGCGCACTTACGGGCGGCGGCAAATGCCTTCTCGAAATCGTGCGTTACTTCCTGACATGTATATCCGGCGTATTTGGCCGTGAACTCGGCGACGAACGGGCGGATTGGAATCATATCCGGCTTTTCGTTCTGCATAGCTGTAACGTAACGTTTCAGGCGCCGGGCATATAGTTTTTCCATATCTTCAGCCATATTTCCGTACCTAAAATAGTTCTATGTAAACATACACGAATTCCGCTAAAACGTCAAGAAAGGCTTTATATTGCGGTTATTCATCAAGTCTTAGTATCTGAATCTGACCATTGGTTTTCTTCAGCAGGCACTTTAATGCTCCTTTGGTTTCCAGGCCGTCTGCTTTAAGCGTAACGTTATCAGATGTCGGCAGAAGTGCAGAAAATTCGCCGTCTGATAGTTTTGCTTTTAACAGGTATCCTCCTTCAATTTGTTCCAGGTTTGAATCATCCGGCAAGTTTTCTCCGATGCGGTGCGGACGGTATAGTGTTACGAACTCGATGCTTTTCTTCTTTTCTGGTGTAGTTGCAGTGAGATGCCACTCACGCAGCTTGATGCGCGGGCGTGGATTGGGGTCATACTGGTTGGTCTGCTTTAAAGTCAAAGCCGACGGTGTTAGAAAATCAATGTCACATACTACATTATCATTTCTGACCTTAATATCATGCTGGTCTTTGACGTTGATTTGATTAATAGCGTGCAGCCAGTATTCGTAAGTCGCCGGCTCTTCGGCTTCCAGGCGGTCGTAAACGACAATTAGTTCGGTCTTGATGAAAACAACAGCCCGAGTGAAACGCTCCAGAGGAGGTTCATAGGCTTTACCTGCTTCGCCGACAACAATATCCATAGCAGGCGTGGTTTTAAAAGCGACAATTTCACCTTTAGCGCTGGGGGTGCGTTTGCCCTGGCCTTGTCTGTTGAATGTGATGTTGTTGACCGAGCGTGTGCTCCACATCCAGTTTTTGTGGTGGTTGCTGCCGTAACGGTCGCGATATCCTGAGCGGATGAGAAGTCGCTTGCCGTAAGCCCATAAAAGAAAGGAATTGTTCGCTTCGTAGCCGTGGGAGTGAGTGCCGAACGGGCTGGATTTAAAAACAAGCTGAACGCTACTGCCTGCATCGGTGAGATTCGTATTCATATAGGCCTGTCCTGTACCCCTGAATAGTCGTGAGGCAGGCAGGTCATCAGGAGGTATGGACTGAACCTCAGGTAAATCACCACGGATAAATCCGATGTAACCACCGGCATTAACAGGGCCGCCAAGCTGCTCGACATACCATTGCCAATGCCCGTTCTCGGCTTGTGCAGCGAAAGTGCTCATCAATGGCACATTCCTTCTCGCTGTCCTTCTTGCTGTGAGGTCGCCGAATCCGCCTCCTGTTTTGCCCGGCGGTAACAGATACATCGCATAGTATCCGGCTTTTGAAAAGAATGGCTTATCGAAGGCATTTATACCCATAGCTTCCCGCATTACATCCGCCCACCAAGTGAAACGGTTAAGGTAGCTGTACCAATAGGATGAACCCTCGTGCCAGCCTCCATCGTCGTCGCTCCAGACAGGATAGACATTGAAAAAGACGTTGGCTGCGAACCATACCCAGTCTTCAGCGCCTTCAACTTCACCTAAAAAAGCGATTCCGACCTCGCCGAGGAAGTGCCAGGCACGGTTGGAGTGGCTTGCGTATGGCCGCCACAGGTGACGCGGGCATAAATGATTGTACATCTCCTCGCCGCGTACTTTCATCACGCTCCGGCAGATTTTCTTTTCCTGTTCGCTCAGCAGGTCGTTGACGAATGTATAAGTGCGGGCGAAATAATAGGCGTAGGGCATACCCGCCTCATCGTTGTATCGATAGCCTGTGCTTCCTTTCGGGTCCCACTTGGCGCATTCGAGCAGGATGCGCTTAGCCTCAAGGCCGTATCTTTCCTGCCCACCGAGCAAGCGTGTAAAAGCTAAAGTCGCAGCGCCATTGAGGGCTTTTATTGTATATATGCGATTGCCCCACCAGATTTTGCTCCAAGGGTCGCTGCCACGTATCATATCAGCAGGGTACTTAGGCGGCTCTCCGGTGGGAGGGGGTGAGGCCAGAATCTTTTCACATTCTTTGACAAGCTTATTATACTCGGCCTTCATTTTACCTTTTGCCAGCCCACGGAGTCGTCCAAGGTTCTCAGGTCGCATAAACAATCGGGGATGGGTATTTGATATCCGGGAAATCAGTTCATCACGAGGAGGCA
>CAZJIR010000134.1:3825-7215 GCA_964546095.1 uncultured Pirellulales bacterium | reverse complement strand
GTTAATGAAGGGCTCCTTGATTATTACTCCGAGGACAACCCGGCTTCCGGCCAATTTTGCATCCACTGGACAGGCGTCAATCAATATAGCAGTATCGCATTCCGTTTTTCACCGATTAAAGACCTCTCCGTGCTGGTAGATGAAGGTTTTGCAATCGATTTTTGGGCCCGGTGTAATGACCCGGGTGCAAGGATTGATATCCGTTTTATGGATACCAAAACAGATGACCGAGGCGACCATCCTTGGCGCATGCGTTATACAATTGACCAAAATGTAGCCGTTTGGAATAACGAATGGAACCATCTTCAAATCCCCCTTAATACATTTTCCGAACACGGCTCATGGGATGACGGCTGGTACAATCCGCGCGGCGCTTATGACTGGACCGCCACCCAAAGTTTCGAGATAGTCTCGGAATATGGCGATTTGGAAGGAATACATTTTTATTTCGATGATATCCGCGTAATAGACACCGATGCAACGAACGCTCAACCCGACGAGCAAAAACCCCAACCACGCGTGCTCAACTAAAATCCTGTTTTCATACTTCCCTACTTAAACCAAGTTTGCCAAGCGTGTGTATTCTCTGCAATCCAAACTTGGTATCACCTAAAGTTCTAATAACGTAAGTACTTTTTGAGAAAAGCCTTACCGGTAACATGAAAAAAACTATATAAAAAGCACGAAAACTTCTTGCAAAATATGAACATATATTCATAATATGAGTAAATAGTCAATATATGAAGTCTTGCTCAATAACAAAATGAGGTGAACTGATGGCCGAAAAACAATTATCACGTAAAGAGCGGGAGCGCCGACGCCACAAGCAGGAAATACTGGAAACAGCACTCCGGTTGTTCTCGGCGAAAGGTTTTCACGCCGTGTCTATGCAGGAAATCGCCGAGGCATCAGAGTTTGCTGTTGGAACTTTATACAACTTCTTCGAGAACAAAGAAGAACTTTTCAATAAACTCACAGATAGTTGCGGAGAAAGAATCATAAGCACTATTCTGGCTATTCTTGATGAGCCGGGAAATGAAGTGGAGCGTTTGACCAACTTCTTTAAGCATCTGCCTACACTCATGGAAGAGCACGCTGAGTTCATAAAATTATATGTATCAGAACTTGGGACAAGGGGCGCAAAGCTTTCAAAAAGACAGGAGAAGGAGAATTTAAATGCTGTACTGAACTCCAGATTAGAACAGCTTATTCAAGTCGGGATAAGTAAAGGAATATTTCGTCACGTGAACCCTGTAATCACAGCGAAAGCTATTAATTCAACCGTAGAGACACTGGCATTCGAAATTGCCGGCCAATTTGACAGGGCCACAGCAACGGATACGTTTGCCAAGGTCGAGCAACTGTTTCTTGAAGGTTTACTGCTGCCAAGAGGACAATTAGATGCCAAATAGGAAGTTTTTAATCTTTTCGTTAATATTTTTGTGGCTGCTTTTGTTTTTGGCCGGCTGCAATAGTTTCAACGGGCAGGAGATTCGGCAGGAGCACGCCGAGGCTTATCCGAAGCAGTTGAAGGAGAATACTGAAACGGTGCTTGCCGGCCGCCAAGAATTGAATCTGTATGATTGCATGCAAATAGCCCTGGAAAATAACCTGTCGGTAAAGAGCGTCGAAATTCAACAGCGTATAGCGAAACTGGATAAGAAGGTGTCATTCGCAAATTTTCTTCCCCAAGTCACTCTGGAGTACCAGAAAACATGGTGGGACCCTCAACCCCAGATACGATTCGGTGGAACAGGTATTGCGATGCATGACAAAGATGTGCGTGAAGTGACATGGAATATCCAAATGTCAATCTTTAATCCTGCCACGTGGTTTATGTATTCGATGCACACCAGAGGATATGAGATTGCAGAGCTGGTTTCCGATTTCACTCGTCAGGCGATTACGCTGCAGATTACAGCCCAGTATTTTCAGTGTATATCTTTGGCCAATATTCTGGTGGTTATTGAGAGCCAAGTGGATGCAGCCGAGGCTATGGAGAAGGAATTATCGGCTTATCGAGAGGAAGGCCTGGTCGCAAACTGGCAGGCGAATCAAGGCCGTGCTCTGGTACTGGCACGTCGGACAGAGCTGAGTCAAATAAGGAAATCTCTAAGGCAAGCCAAGGCAGAGCTGCTGGCAAACATGGGTCTGGACCCTTTAAGCAATATAGAGCTTGAATTACAAATGCCTCTTAAAGCACCCGAAGGGTCACTGGATGAATTAATTACCGATGCACTTTTACAACACCCCAATCTGGCCATTGCAGATAGACAAATCGAAATTGAAAAAGAGAAAGTCAAGCTCGCGATAAGTGACTTTTTACCCCGATTGGCAGGATTTGCCAGCAGGGTCGATACATCGGATTCTCACCAGGTCTTCACCGATTACTGGTTGGGAGGGCTCAATGCCGCGATTACGGTGTTTAACGGTTTCGCGAATTTGGACCGGTATGAGGCAGCCAAGGAACGCCGAAAAGACGCATTTATCAAAAGAGAACAGGCAACATTGACTTTGATGCTGCAGGTTATCAGGGCTTCGGACCAGGTTCAAACGGCCAAGGAACAGGTGAAACTTACCGCGGAATTAAATAATGTGGCAGCCGGGCATCTGGCTGAGGTCAAACAGCAATACCATCAGGGACTGGTCCAGACCAGTAACATGCTTAGAATGATTGCCGAGGCTGACGAGGCCCAGATAAATTATTTACAGGCGCAATTACAATACCAAATGAGTGTTGCGGTATTAATTAATGTGATGGGAAAAACCCAAATAAGTTTTGAGGAATCCGTGAATGAAACAAAATAAATCTATCGAGAAAAACTTGAAAATGGCAAAAAAATTAAAATTACTTGCTATCGGATTTGTAACATTTGGCGTATTGACGGCGGGTATCTGGTTTGTCCGCTCGAGGAAAGATAGCCCTGATGCGGGAAAAGATGTCGATGAGCGCTCCCAACGGATATTGGTTACTGTTACCCGGCCGATTCGCCGAGATTTTGAGAATGTGATAGTTACGCAGGGTAATGTGGAAGCCAAAAACGTGGCTATGGTCTCGCCGAGGATTCCGGGGACGCTCGAAAAGATTTTCGTAGATGAAGGCGACAATGTTATTTCCGGCCAGACAAAATTATTCCAAACCGATGCTGTCAAATTAGAGCAGAACGCCACTATAAGAGAGCATGATTTGGCGGTGGCACGCTGTGCGGAACAGCAGGCACGGGCAAATCTGGAAAAAGTTACCGCGGACTTCACAAAAGCCGAGCTGGATTTCAAGCGATTTGCAAGGTTGCTGGAGAAGAATGCCACCACTCAGGATGTATATGAACAACAGCAATCAAATTATAAACAACTTTCCGCTTCACTGAAAGTGGCACAGGCTCAGGTGGA
>CAZJIR010000134.1:0-3815 GCA_964546095.1 uncultured Pirellulales bacterium | reverse complement strand
GGTCAGTGTGAGAATGGCCGAGCCTGGAGAGATGGGCACACCGGGACAGCCGGTATTGCGCATTGAAGATACGAATTTAGTCGAGGTAAGTGCGTTTTTGCCTGCCGCTGTCTATCCAAACGTCACGGTGGGGCAGACTAAGATGAGAGTGAAAGTATACGGGATTGATTTGGAACTCCGGACAATTTCATATAAAAGTCCTGCTATAAATCCTAAATTACGTACGTTCGAGGTCAAATGTCTGTTAGAGAATCCTCCGGATGGAATTTCACCCGGGGCAATGGCTGAAGTAGCCGTTGTTCTCGAAAGTCGCAAAGGACTGGGAGTGCCGGCAGCTCTGGTGCAGCAGCGCGGAGGCCAAGACGTTATTTTTGTCGTTGAGGGGGATATTGCTCGTAAAAAAGAAGTTCAGACAGGGCTGGAAAACGATGGATGGGTCGAATTATTGGCCGGCGACCTTACTGAAACGACATTGGTCGTTAGCATGGGCCAGTACATGCTTGACGATGGAACTGAGGTATCGATTCAAAAGGAGACTAATTAATGTTTCTCTCGGACGCGTCAATTAAACGACCTGTAGCGATGAGTTGCCTGATTATTGGATTAGCTCTGTTGGGTCTAAATGCCTGGCGCAAGATGGGCCTCGAATTGATGCCCAAGATGGATGTGCCCTTTATTACCATTACAACAATATATCCTGGTGCCACTCCGGAACAAATCGAAACAGACGTAGCCAAGCGAATAGAAGACCAGGTTGTAACTATTGACGGGCTCAAACACGTTAGCTCTGCCTGTATGGAGAATGTATGCCAGACGCTCCTTGAGTTTAATCTTGACGTAAATGTTGATATTGCCGCCACTGATGTTCGAGAGAAGCTCGATTTAATCAAGGCGGATTTCCCGGAAGATGCGGAAGACCCTAAGATTCTGAAATTTGATATTAATGCAAAAGCCATAGCTAATCTCGCTTTGACTGGCGATGTCTCTTTGGATGAGTTGTATGACTTTGCCGACAATACGCTCAGAGATAAGATAACAGTTATTTCCGGTGTTGCTGATGTCGAACTGATTGGTGGTGCCAGGCGCAAAGTTCACGTGGTGCTCGACAGGGACAAATTAGCAGAAAGGGGTTTATCCAGTAATGATGTGGTTAGAGTCATACAAAATAGTGTGAGGTCAATTCCTTCAGGCCATATTCAGGAGTTAGGACGTGAATTCACGGTTAAATTTGATGCCGAATACAAAAAGGTTGCCGATATCTGCGGACTTGAAGTGGCCAACGAAAACGGCCAAAGATGCTATATTCGGGATATCGGTCGAGCAGTTATGGCTACTGAAGAACTTCGTCAAAAGGCTGCTATTGACGGTAAGCCGTGTATCTACATTAAAGTCAAGAAGAAAGCTGAAGCCAATGCCGTGCGTGTGGTTTATAATGTCAAGTCAGCTATGAACAAGTTGCGACAGGAGCTTCCGGGCGGGATGGAGCTGGTGTGGGTCAACGACGATGGTCGCTTTATCGAAGCCACCGTCAAAAGTGCCTGGATTAATGTCGCCCAGGGTGTTTTATTGACAGCACTGATTCTGTTTTTCTTTCTTTATGATATACGCTCGACAATAGTAGTCTCTATAACTATGCCCTTGACTATTATCATCGGGCTGTTCTTCATACAAATGGCTGGATTTACGTTAAATATGTCCACATTGATTGCTGTCGGAATGTCGGTGGGTATTCTCGTGACGAACTCGATTGTGGTGTTGGAGGCAATAGTCAAGAGGCTCGGCGAAATTGGAAATGCCAAAGAGGCCTCGCGACTTGGAACCGGCCAAGCATTTGTTGCAGTTCTGGCAAGTGCCGGAACAAATATAGTCGTACTATTTCCAGTAGCCATGATGAGTGGTAGCGTAGTGGGCTTATTTATGAAGCCGTTAGCCTTGAGTATGTTGATTATGACAGCGGTATCACTGTTTATTTCTTTTACATTGACCCCTATATTATGCTCAATACTCCTCAAACCAAAAAGGAAAAATCGGGGTGACCTCTTAAACCGCATGGAGACAGGTTTCAACCGTCTTCTCGGATTATTAATCGAAAGCTATCGCAAGGTTTTGTCTTTTAATGAAAGGCATCGTCTGGTGGCCCTGGGTGTTTTGTTTCTTACTCTGCTGATGTTTGTATATGCACTTTCACTTACTAAAAAGGTGGGCTTTGGATTCATCTCAGAGCCTGACCAGGCTCAGTTATTTGTCAAACTGGAATATCCTACATCGTATAACCTGGCAAAGACAGCCGAAAGGGTAAAGGCCATCGAGGAAAGACTCAGCGATTCACCCCAACTAAAGCATATACTTAGCTCTATCGGAAAAGTTGAGGGAATAATTGGTCAGTCAACAGAAGGTGTGTATCTGGCCCAGGTTCTGCTCGTATTCAGTGACCGCGACCAGAGAAAACTGTCCATTGACGACCTCCAGACGGAAGTTCGTAAGCGTTTAACAGATTATCCCGAGGCCATCGTGTCGGTGACACAGCCCACTGTGGTTGGTGGACAAAGTCAGGATGTCGAATTAGAGATTGCAGGCCGGGATCTTTCGACACTTGATACACTTGCCGTTCGTACACAACAGCTTTCCTCCGAAATTAAAGGGCTGGAAGATGTTGATACTACTGTAAGAACAGGCAAGCCGGAATTAGCAATACTTCCAAATCGCGCGGTTTTGTCTGACTTGAATATACCTGCAGTGGGTTTGGGCATGGCACTTCGAGCAAACTTGGAGGGTTTGGACGCAGGAACATTTAAAAAAGGTGATAGAAATTACGATATCGTTGTAAAATTTGCCGACCGCCGGGGCAAACAACAGGTCGAACAATTTATGTTTCCGGGTACGCCGGGCAAACCGCTTCTTCTATCCAATCTTGCAAAAATAGAACAACGTATTGCTCCAATCCAGATTACCCGAGAAGATAAGCAGAGGGTCTCTAAAGTTTTTGCCAACCTCGAAAGTAATTTGCCCCTTGGCACTGCCGTGGATTTAATCAGCGACGAAATCGATGTTAAGGGACAATTCCCACCTAGTTACAGCTATAAGTTTACAGGTATGTACGAGATTATGAATGAGGCTAATGCCGCATTCGCCGAGGCGGGTTTGATAGCTGTAATTCTTGTGGTCTTGACACTGGCGGCGATTCTCGAATCATTTAAACAGCCCTGGTTAATTCTCGTAACATTGCCGTTAGCTTTGATTGGTGTGATGTGGGCGCTTGCCTTAACCGGAGAGAGTCTTTCCATGTTCGTCCTGATGAGTATAGTTATGATGATTGGTATCGTCGTCAACAATGCCATCTTGATTATGGACCAGTTCAATGTGCATGTGGCTGAGGGCGTCCCTCGCCACAAGGCAATGATTACAGCAGCATGCGAAAGGTTCCGTCCGATTGCCATGATTACACTCGCGGCGGTACTGGGTATGCTGCCGCTGGCTCTGGGCACTGGCATTGGAGCGGAAATGAGAAATGGCGTGGGTATTGCCGCCGTAGGAGGCATTCTCATATCCGGCATCCTCACCTTAATTATTATGCCGATTCTGTACGATCTGTTTACAAGTAAAAATGGAAGACACAACATTGCGTGAGTGTAATCAGTACGTCCAGTAATACAAAAAGCCCCGCGGTTTCCCGCAGGGCTTTAATATCAAGTAACAGTTAAGCGCTACAGCGAAAGGCCTGACAGTTCCCCCACGCTTTCTTACGAAAGCAAGAGTGGGGGTTCTAGTTATCCCTAGAAAGGAGGTGATCCAGCCGCAGGTTCCCCTACGGCTAC
>CAZJIR010000133.1:0-7216 GCA_964546095.1 uncultured Pirellulales bacterium | reverse complement strand
ATAAGATACTTTTATCATTTACATGAAGTATATATATGTTTTACAGTGATAGTTCATATTCTATAAAAAATCGCTATCATAAAAGTGATATTTAGTAATGAGCAGCTAATAAGATAGGAAGAATAGGGGTCTTGGTAAAGGGTGGGGCAATGCAGACAAAATACTTATGGGGGAGAGATTATGCCAGTGCAAGAAGGCAGTTCATTCCTGATAAAAAACTACAAAAACAATATCACTCGTACTTCTCGGAAAGGTTTTTTAGCGCCTGAATAATATTGAGGCTTTGCGTGCATTTTTCTTCGCATTGGCCGCATTCAATACATGAAGACGGAAACGCGGATTTATGGGGGTTGTTTTCGCTAATATTCCAGCCGTAAATGTCTTTTGCCCTACGAGGAACCTTGAGCATATTGAGAAGATATGAAACGTTCATCATCGCGGGTATGTCAATACCCTGCGGGCAAGGCATACAATATTTACAAGATGTGCAAAATCCCATGTTTTCCGAGGACAATTTTCGCAAAGCTTTTTCAATCGTTTCTATTTCCTGTATCGTCAATGGAGGTTTGCGGTAATTTTCAAGTGTAGAAACGATATCAGACGGCTTATTGATTCCGCAGAGAATCGTGTCAATATTTTTATTGCCAGCCAGATAACGATGAGCGATTTGTATAACATCATCTACACCAGTAGCTTCAAGAACAGCTGACTTTATAACAGGAGAGTCCTCAGCCAACATTCCCCCTCCAACAGGATTCATAACAACTGTTGCGATTCCTTTGTCGTGAGCTTTGGCAATAACGTCCGCATAGGTTTGGTTGAGCAGGTTATAAGTAAATAAAATCGTTTCGCACCAGTCGAACTCGTCGATATATCGACTGACATTCTCCGGGGTGTCATGAGTAGTGAATCCGGTGTGCTTTACAAGACCTTCATCCATAGCCCGTCTGATGCCATCGAGCATTCCGCCTTTAGTAACAGCCTGCCGGCAATGCTCACTACTATCTATGTTCCATATCTGGTAGAAGTCCAGGTAATCAACATCCAAACGCTCCATTGATTCGATGATGCGTTTGTAAGTGCAGTCGGCGGAAGTGTCATCGTCAGGCTCGATTTTTTTAATCCAGGGGGACCATTTTGTTGACAGAATAACCTTTTGGCGATAACCATCTTTGAGACTCTTGCCGACTTTAATCTCACTATCGCCATAACCCTGGCTGGTGTCGATATAAATCATCCCTGTATCAATGGCCTGCCGTAAAAGAGCGACAGCCTGTTTCTCTTCCTGAGGCAACCGCATGGCGCCTATACTTACCGGATAAACCTTTAACTTGCTGCGTTTGCCGAAATCAACCAGATTTTTCTGATGGAGTGACATTAAACTTCCAGAGAAACTCCCGTTTTTCCTTGTTACCTAATATCTCAAGTATAAGCATGTGGACAACATTCGTGCGGGCTGTCTGGATAAAGGGGGCTTTGGAGTAAATCACCTCGCGCGACCCGCTGCTGTTCCCTGCGGAACAAAGAACGACAGTCTTTGGCCACTTCCCGGAGTTCGAGCGTTTCGGCTTCGGTAAT
This sequence comes from uncultured Pirellulales bacterium, assembly GCA_964546095.1. Taxonomy (GTDB): domain Bacteria; phylum Planctomycetota; class Phycisphaerae; order Sedimentisphaerales; family Anaerobacaceae; genus NIOZ-UU13. The sequence goes on along the minus strand of CAZJIR010000133.1, from coordinate 5,638 downwards.
GGGATGATAGGACCTTCCTGCTTCAATTGCTTTGTCGAGAAGGTCAAGAAACGAAGGAGGTATTCCGGAGGCGACGCACTTTTGCGAAAGTGTAAAACGCATTGCAAGGTCCGTTTGCTCCTGAGTTTCAGTTGACTTATACCACCATTTACGTGTTCTGTTTGCACCTTCCGGCCAAGGACCCTTTGACATCGGTTTAATAGCCAAGACAGCCGCTCCCTGCTTGTCTGCAAGCTCAATGACGGCCTTGCCAAAATCCAATTTGAAAAACTCGACAAAATTTATCGGGAACATAACAGTATCGAAACGAAAACCCTTCATAGCTTCAATCGCTCCTTTTGTAGTGTGCGCTGAGAAACCAAAATATCGCACCTTTCCCTCTTCTTTGGCTTTTAAGAAAGTTTCGATAGCGCCGCCCGGTCCCAGGGCTTGTTTTACTTCCTGTGGCGTGCGGATTGCATGCATCTGGTACAAATCGAAATAATCGGTTTTAAGCCGTATCAACGACCTCTCCAACTCGTTACGGGCGCCATCTTTATCCCTCTTCTTAGTTTTACAAGCCAGAAAAATACGACTACGGTCAATGCCCTGGAGTCCAATACCCATCTTTTTTTCTGAGTCTCCATCTCTACCATAGGCAGGTGCGACATCGAAGTAATTCACGCCCTGTTCAAAAGCTTTGTGGAGACCAGCGGTGCAACGTTCCTGGTCGTAGTTGCTAAGCGCCAAACCCGGAAATCCAACAATAGAAATTTTCTGTCCAGTCCGCCCAAGAGTTCTTCTCGGTAAACCGACAACCTTCTGTTCCTTATCGTCTGAGTTCGATTGTTCGGCACCGAATAAAGAGCCGACAGATAATCCTGTGGCAATGCCGCCTACGCCTTTGAGAAACGTTCGCCTTTTCATAATTATTTCCCCATATTAGAACATGTCGATACTGTAAATACTTTCATTTGATATGAACAATCAGCCAGTTTTACGCTTCATCCAGGGGCAGGAATCTTTCTGAGGACACTCTTTGCAGCCATGTTTGGTCGAAACAAGCGGCAAGACTACAAAAGCTACAAGAGCGAAAATGACAAGCAAAATCAACATCATCCATGAAAAGCTGCGGATGATAAGAGGCACACCTGCCAATACCGGGATGAACCATAAAGGTACAATCACAGGTATATGTTTTTTGAATTTATCACTGAAACACTCAATAGGCTGCTTTTGCCGAAACTTTACAGCTATCCAGCCATATCCGCAGGGGCAGGCCCTTGTATCAAAATATCTGCAATATGGACATACGAAAATCATAATCCATAAGGCCCCTACCAAGCCGTAAGTAAAATATGTAACTGCCGTTATTAGTCCCCATGTTGAGATGCCAAGGCCGACAATGAAAATAACAGTTCCCAACATGGTCATAGTCAAATAGGGAATGTTGCTGATAAGTTCCTGAGCATGTGAGTATCGGCGCATGGATAAAGCGTTTTCAGAATTTGCGTTGTTCAATGTTTCTTCGTTCACTTTTATTTTTCCTTAATATCATAGACCAGCAGAACATCAGCGTCGCGTACATAGAGCCTACCGTCGACGATAACAAGGTGAGCCCAGCCGTTTTCACCCATGCCTCTACGTTCGGGAAGTTTAAATGTACTTTTAAGGTTGTAGCTATCCGGATTGGCCTCGATGAGAGCCAACACATTGTCCTGGTAGCGGAAATATAAGTGTCCATCCGCGTAAAGGACAGCGGCCGAGCCTCCGCCGGGTTGATTCTGCTGCCACATTATTTTTCCGGTCTTCATATTCAGGCAGGTCGGCTTGCCTTTATTATGGTCATGACCACCATAAATATAATCACCAAGCCGTACAAAGCCTCCATGATGGTTCTGGAAAGTTCGGGCATCGAGGAAATAAACTTCTTGGGCTGTTACATTATTATCTTCGGCAACCATTTTTAAAAGGGCACTGCCGGTTCCGTAAGCGGTAGAACAAAAGATATAATCTCCGTGAATGACAGAGGTGGAAACATTAGCGACCCGATTCGCTATTTTGTTATATCCCCAGAGAAACCTGCCATCTTCCGCGGAAACGCCAATCAAACCCTTATTAGTTAGCTGGATATACTGCCAGATACCACCGGCCAGGGTTTTAATTATAGATGAATATCCCGCCTCATCCTTTCCTTTCGGTCCAATGTTGGGCATAGAGGACTTCCAGATAATTTCACCTGTTTTTTTGTTGAGAGCAGCTATCACGGAATTCCGACCTCCGGGCGTGCATAACAGCTTGTCGCCATCCACGAGAGGAGATTCAGCGAATCTCCATTTCGGATTACTGCTACCACCCAGGTCGCTTCGTAAATTCTTTTTCCAACGCACCCGGCCTGTATCCGCATCGATACACACTATGTCACCACTTGTACCTATTGCAAAAATAAGTCCATTATCAAAGGTTGGTGTGCAACGCGGGCCATCACTATACGGCGAACCTACCTTGGTTGCCCAGAGTCGTTTGCGTGTGGACAGGTCGTAGGCAATAACGCACTGGGCTTTTTCCGACTCTAATGAGATATCTCCCATTGTATATAACCTGCCATCAACAATCGACAGGCTGGAATAACCAACTCCAAGCCCTGTAAGCTCCCATAGCAATTTCGGGCCTTCTTGGGGCCAGCTTTTAAGCAAGCCGGTCTCAGAACATATTCCATCTCGGTTAGGTCCACGCCATTGCGGCCAATCCGCAGCCTGTACAGTGCAGGAACAGATGCCAAGAAAAGAAATAGTAACAAATAGATACTTTCGAATTGTTTTTAACATATACATTAACCTTAATAAAAAAGTACAGATTTCTTAAAGGATAGAAATTACGCGCCGACTGTTAAGACAATAATCCGGTTCACTCAGGCTAACTTAGCCTTCACTTTCACTTCTAAGGTCAACACAAACAAGGTTTCCATCGGCATTGCGTGCATAGAGTCTTCCATTCGACAGGACCGGTACAGTCCAGCATTTGCCCATTAATATCTGTGCCGATGCCAACTCGGTGAATTTGTCCGGCGAAGCCGGCGCAATTACCAATTTACCTATTTCACTGAGTATAACCAGCTTACCATCAGCAAGCATAAGCGAACCAGTACCCATTCTTCTCTGCGCCCACTTTACCTCACCGTCTTCATAATTTACACACCTGAGCTGACCTCCGCCTCCAACTTGTCCGTCAAAACCGTATATGTGCCCTTCCCATATAACAGAACTATTGATTTGATTGCGCATATGGCTATTGCGCCATAGCTCGGTAACATTACCACCATTAACTTTCAAAAGTGCACAGCCTTTGTTATATCCGGAAGAAATGAAGACCTTATCACCCAAAATAATAGGGTCAGCTGCATTGATATCGTACCTTGTCTGCCAGGGATATTTCCAGATGATTCGGCCTGTTGCAGCATTCAACGCTACAAGCTCATTACGTGTAGCCATTGCCACACATTTTTGGTCTCCCTGATTATAAGGCACGGCAGAAGTGTAGCCGGATGCGCCATTTCCATTTTGCCATATCAGGCTTCCGTCAGCTTTATTGAGAGCAACACCGTTAGTGCCAGCGTTAATAATAACCATATCGTCGAGAATAAGCGGAGATGCAGAAAAATACCATGTAGGGTGTTTAAAGTCATATTCTCTGTGTAGATATTTATGCCAAACTATGCTGCCGGTATCTGCTGTAAAGCACAAGACATCACCGTTTTTACTGAAGGTATAAACGGCGTTACCTTCCACAGTTGGTGTTCCGCATGGACCGCCCTCGTGGTTTTTCTTAAATAAAGGGCAGTCGTAAGACTTTTCCCATATCTTATCGCCTGTTGCAGCGTCAAAACAATAAAGAACGTCCCTATCATCAATATTACCCATAGTGTAAGCGCGGCCATTGCTTACAGCGATAGAAGAAAATCCTGTTCCAACATGGGTATTCCATAGAACTTTCGGTTTTCCCTGGGGCCAGTTAGTAGTCCATCCTGTTTCGTTCGATATACCGTCGTAATTCGGTCCCCTCCAATTCGGCCAATCACCCGCATGAGCAGTGTAACAATAACCTGCTAAAACAGCACAGGCCAAGAAACAAAAGAATAATTTCCGTGAGAGATTTCCATATACTTTTTGTGTCTTCATAACAGCTCTCCAAAAATGTTCCTCAATAAGAAGTGTTTTTATACAAAATTTGGCTTTAAATGTCAACGTTCAAACACTGTTACTCAAACTCCACTAATATAACTATTGTGCAAAAGCCAATGCTCCTGTTGGACAGGCGTTTACACATTGGCGTGCTGATTTCCTGAGAGCCTGAGCCATCGAACGGCCAAAAGGTACAGCCACCCTAACATCAAATCCACGGCCTATAAAAGTCAATCCAAGCTCCTCAGAGGCATTAGCAGCTATTTGTATGCAAAGACCACAATCAATACACTTTCCCGGCTCATAAATAATTTCAGGATGCTGAACGTGTTGAACAAACTCCCTGCGCGGGCCTTTAAACCGAGCCGATTTCGCATCATAGTCCTGAGCATATTGTCTCAGTTTACAAGAATCCGCCTTTCGACAATCGCAATGCAGGCAACGTGCGGCTTCTTTTCGGGCCTGCTCTTCGGTAAATCCGCCATCAGGGGCTGAGGGTTCAATACGCTGTGCTTTGTCCGCGAAATTCAGAAAGTTCTCAATCTCTCCGTCCATGAGTTTACCAATATGAGTATTAAATTCCTTAGACGGCCCGGTTACAGTAGAGCCAGATAAATACTGACTAATAGAAACAGCCGCTTCTTTTCCATCAGCCACCGCACGTACCGTGAGTTTGCGTCGATGAACAGCATCTCCACCTGCAAATACACCGGACAGACTCGTCTGGTAAGTATTTTTGTTTATTGCGATGCCATTCGTACCTGTTTCAAGACCCATTGATTTGACACCTTCAGGTTCTATCCGGCCGACTGCAAGGAACACGGCATTATAGTCTTTACATAATTTTTGAATTGGTAATTCTTCGCCTATACGCGTTTTAGGCCTGAATTTCACGCCGAGTTTCTCAATTAAAGCAATTTCCCTATCCAATACGTCCCGTGGGAGGTCTTGTTCGGAAACTGCATATCGGAGCATACCGCCAGGCTGTTCGTGGTCGTCAAAGATTGTGCAACTGTATCCAGCCAGCCGGAGATAATAAGCCGCAGCCAAACCTGCAGGGCCAGCTCCGACGATAGCGATGCGTTTTCGCTGTGCCGGTTTGCGGGCCGGCAAATATGGTTTTTGAGATTGCAGGTCAAGGTCGGCAACGTAACGTTTCAAGAGGCAAATTGATACTGCCTTGTCATATTCACCCCGTCTGCATCCACGTTCGCATGGCTTCGGACATATCCTTCCCAGTACTGCAGGTAAGGCAATATCCTTCTTAACGGTGGCAATTGCTTCACGGAACTGACCTGCTGCAATCTGCCGAATCATTAAAGGGATATTCATTCGGGCAGGGCATATAATATTGCAAGGCGCAAGGCAGTCACCCAGATGGTCACTCAAAAGCAATTCCAAAGCCGCCCTTCTGGCCTGATGAACTTCTTCGGAATTACTTTGAACGCGCATGCCTTCTTGAGCAACAGTTCCACATG
>CAZJIR010000132.1:0-7221 GCA_964546095.1 uncultured Pirellulales bacterium | reverse complement strand
TTTCGCGGCATTTTTGAATATCCGCGGATCGGAAGTATAAATTCCATCGACATCGGTATAGATTTCGCACTCCTCGGCCCCCAGTGCCGCGGCCAGCGCAACAGCGGTCGTATCCGAGCCACCTCTGCCCAGTGTAGTAATATTTTCATCCTCATCTATACCCTGAAAACCTGCTACAATAACAACTCTGCCTTTGTCCAACTGTTTATGAATTCGCTCGGCCCCGATACTCTTTATCCTCGCCTTCGTATGGGCACTGTCGGTCATCATTCGAATTTGTCCGCCGGTAAAACTGATGGCATCACAACCCATAGCATCAAGAGCCATAGCGAAAAGCGAGACCGTTTGCTGCTCACCCGTACTGAGCAATTGGTCCAGCTCGCGTTTAGGCGGATTAGGATTAAGCTCCAGGGCATCCGCTACGAGCTGGTCGGTTTGTTTGCCCCGGGCCGATGCCACCACGACAACTCCAAAACCGTTCTTTGCCGCTTCAATTACCCGCTTAGCGGCCCGGCGAATCTTATCAGCATCAGCAACCGAAGTACCGCCAAACTTATGTACAACTATTGCCATAATCGACCTGTTAAAATTTGCATTTTCTACATTAATTTACTGAACCCGGCTTCAATAATCAATACGCTTTAGCTTTTTAAGAAATATTCCATCAGTTCAAAGCCGTTTTCAATTTTAAATCCCGATTTGGCTGCATTGGTCTCGCCAAAGGTGGCCTGCAAAATGCCACTAATATTATCACCCGCCATAGCAAATGGAACCGGCTCATTCGAATGGGCACCATTTCGAACAGGAGTTGGATGGTCCGGCAGTACCAGTATTCGCCAGCTTTCGTAACCCTGAAGCGCCTCAAGAACAGGCCCAACAATATACTTATCTATCTGCTCAATGGCTTTTTTCTTCATCTCGGCGTTGCCGCTATGGGCCGCCTCGTCAGGTGCCTCTATATGAACAAAGACTATGTCGTACTCATTTAGAGCTTCTATTGCTGCAGAAGCTTTGCCCTGATAATTCGTGTCAATAAAGCCGGTGGCGCCCGGAACATCTATCAGGTCAAAACCTATCAATTTAGATAAGCCTCTCACCAGATCAACAGCGGTGATAGTAACGCCCTTGAGCCCAAATCGCTTCTGGAAATGTTCCATCTGAGCTCTTTGACCATGTCCCCACAACCAGATTGAGCTGACTTGATTTTCACCCAGGTCCTTTCTGACTTTGTTAATATCATGATTGATGAAAATCTGCTGCGAACGAGCCATCAAATCGATAAGCAGTTCAGAACCTTTACCTCTGGGTAAAATCTTATCTATTACCGTACCTATATAGTCATGCGGCGGATACGTTTGAACATCAAAATCAAGCCCCTTGAAAACGACCAGGTGCCGATAGCTTACGCCGGTATGGAAACAAATTTGCTCACTACCAAGCTGCTCGTCCAGCTCTTTAATCAGATTTTCAGCCTCTGCAGTAGAGATATGGCCGGCACTGTGGTCTGCCATTTCGCCGTCGGCGATAGTAACAAGATTGCACCTGAAAACCCAGTCCTCAAGGGACAGCTTGATATTGCGTGCCGCCGCTTCAATAGGCGCCCGGCCTGTATAATACTTCCGCGGGTCATAACCCAACAGACTCATTTGAGCCACATCGCTGCCGGGCTCCATCTTTTTAGGGACCGTTCGAACAAGACCCTGTCTGCCAATTTCGCTGACTTTGTCCATATTGGGTGTCTTGGCGGCTTCAATAACAGTCTTATTGCCGAACTGCTCCAGCGGTTCGTCCGCCGCACCATCAGGAACTATTATGACGTACTTAGTCACTAATCTTTATCCTCCGGGACATCCACGATTCTTATACAAACCGGCTTGCCACCGATACTGTCAAGTTTTTCCATATCTTCCAAAGCGGCTGTAACATCCTTCTGCGGGGTTGGATGCGTTGCGATGACCACTGGTACAGTGTCGTCCGGGCCTCTACCTTCGCGCTGCAACGCACCGGATATGCTTATCTGGTGCTCGGCGAGCACTTTACTCCACTGAGCTATTACGCCGGGCTGGTCCTTGCACATTATCCTGATATAGAACCTGCTGACAAGATTATCAATTTTTTCTATTAACGGTTCTGTTTGGCTTCTATCTTTCAGATTCAATTGGCGGAAAGTAGTAGCGGAATTTCCCAAGGACACATCGATAATGTCCGCTACAACTGCACTTGCAGTAGGCATCATTCCCGCACCCCGGCCGTAAAACATTACATGGCCGACGGCGCTGCCGAATATGCTTATAGCGTTAAATGGCCCTCCGACGCGGGCGAGGGGATTATCCCTTGCAATAAAAGACGGGTGCACTCGCAGAGAAATCCTGTCGTTTGCATCCTTTTGTCCGATTGCCAGCAATTTCAAACAGTAACCCATCTCGTTACCATAATGAATATCATCTTTTGAAATCGCCTCGATACCCTCGACGTAAATATCATCGAGAGTGATTTCATAGCCGAAAGTGATAGAAGAAAGAATAGCCAGCTTGTGCGCACTGTCACTACCATCGATATCCAGCGTCGGGTCAGGCTCAGCGTAACCTTTTTCCTGGGCCTGAGCTAATGCCTGCGAGAAATCCTCGTTTTGAGCAGTCATATTCGAGAGGATATAGTTACAGGTGCCGTTGACGATGCCATACATTCCAGTGATATTATTTGCCGTTAATCCTGTTCTGATGGCCGAGATAATGGGTATTCCACCGGCGCAACTGGCCTCAAAAGCTATACAACGATTATTTTTATGAGCAGCCCTGTACAGCTCATTGCCATGCTCAGCCAACAGGGCCTTGTTGGCGGTAACTACATCTTTGCCGGCCTCAAGCATTTTGAGCTGGACCTGCTTGGCCGCATCGGTTCCGCCAACGGTTTCAACACCTATTTTAATAGTTTCATCGTTCAGAAGCTTATTGAGGTCATCGGTAAGGACGCCATCGGGAAGCTTAACCTGACGAACAGAGTTCGTATCAATATCGACAACGCAGGCCAATTCCAGCCGAAGGCCGGTCTTAGCCGCAATCAAATCTGCATCCGAGAGTATCAGCTTTGCAATGCCTGTACCGATGGTTCCAAAACCTACCAACCCAACTTTGACAACTTTATCTGCCATTTTTCGTTACCCGTATTGAGTATTTTAATTTGTAATTTAAATCTGGTAGTTTACGAATTCTACGGCCGATAGTCAACTAAATCCGGCCAAAGAAAGCCCACAAATAGGAAAAATTTACTCCACAGTAGGGGTGAAACAAAAAATAAGCATCCTGGAAATTCTTATATACAAATAAGCTTCTCTGTGTTTGACTTTTTTTCTTTTGCCTTTTTACTCTTCTTCTGCTATTTTCCACCTAAAGGCGTGAGGCGGACATCATGAAAAGTGCAGCGAGATAAGAGATATGAAAATTTTACTGAAGCTAAATAAAAAAAGTGAGGGAAAGGCCCATCTTATATACTGATAGAAAACGCATTGTTAAGAATATAGGAAGAAACATGATTATGAGGAAAGGTAAATCAAATATGTATAATTCAATTTTACCGATACTTCCTGCGATCCATGCAACAATTTTAAGTATTATATTTGCCGTGTTGATTGTGTTCTTCTTTCATTCATATCAGACTGTAAGTAATCTGAAAGAGCAGATAAATGACTTGAGAACAAAAACAACTCAGTATATGATTCATTTACCTTACTTCAAACCAGGCGCCAAAGAATTTAAAATGGAAGATTACCTCAAGGACAACGTTCTAAACTTAAGTAGTATAAACCGAAAATTGTCGGAAGTATCAAGCGTTATGATGAGTTTGGAAATTAGTAAAGCTATCCCAATCCCTCATCCAAGTATGGGCAAGGATTACATAGAAGAAACTTTGATAGAGAGTGCGAAACATTTTGTAGAGATTATAAACCTGCTAGCAAACTTTTCACCCTACTGCGAAAAAATCACAATAGAAGGGAAAAAAATAAAGTTTTCGGGTGGAGCTAAAAGAATGAAATATGATAAAAATTGGCAACGCGACTTAATCAGTTTGAATGGTTTTTTATTTTGGCTTTGGCGCACAAAAGGTGAGGAAATTAGAAAACTTATGTCAGAATATGATGCAATATCTGCCAAAAAAGAAGCAAAGCAAAAATTAGGAATCACTTTCTCACAATTTGTAACTGATTTTTTCACTCAAGTTCAATTTATTGAAGCACGGATTATCCCAGAACTAAGCGAGAAATCATATAAACTGAATTTTTATGAAAATAAATTTAAAATTAAAACCCACCTTATCCAAGCTTTCTTTATTGCAATATTTATATTGGTATTTGGAATCTTTCTGCCTTTATTTATTCATCTGTATTTCAAACCTCCTTATATCAAACAAATCGAACTTGTCTTATTAATAATAACTGTTTTGCCTTATTTTTATATTCTTCTGCATTATCTAAAAAAGACTCTTGAACTCGAGATACATTAAAGGAAATAGATTGAGCAGAAAACCAAGAAGTAACGGGAAATTCTTATAAAGAAATAAACCGTCTGTCTTTTGCGTTTTATACAGACTGGATAATCACTGTTGGGTTCGATGGAGGCATAATATGAAAAATAAAATATTGTATTTCCCTTATATTAATGTTCCAAATTCAGATTGGTTTACAAGAATGCTTCTTTATTGGGATGAAGTAGGAGTAATTGTTCCTAATGATTTTATTGTGAATCCAGAGAAATTAGAAGAACACACTAGAAGCCTAGTACAAGAATGCCTTGTGAGACAGGTAATACCTCAAAATCATTTACATAATATACCTTCATTTAAAGATTCCTTCTTAAATTATATAGATTCATTAGGAGGTAATATTATAGAAAGAAGAAGAACGTCTTTTAGAAAGGGATATTGCTCAAATATACATATTGAAAAAATGGATGGATTGGAATATGAATTGAGTGATATGGGTCTTGCTCAAGAGTTTTATTATCCATGGTGGCATATCGAAGTAGATACAGCACAGGAATTTATGGCTTACTTGGCTGCAACACTAGGAAAGTTACCTGATCTTCAATTAGACCCTATATCTGATGATATCGAACATCTTCAACATTTCATTTATTCAAGTAGGACTGAGGAGTCTAATCATAAAAAGATATCAAATCTCAGATTAGAAGTATTAGAGGACATCTTTCCTTCGCCTAAAGAACCACTAAAAGCCGTCGAGATTAGTAGCTTTAAGGAAAAACACAGTGATAAATTAAAAGCTTTTAGGAATAGAGTTGAAAAAGAGATCATTGATATTGCTGATATTAAGAGTAAAGGACTAAGAATACGAAGATTAGAACTTTTTAAAGATGAATCACAAGATGCAATTAAAGAAATAATCGATGCTATGAAAAATTCTGGCTTTAAGGGTTTAACATTAAGCAAATTTGGTTCAATAATTTCATCTATCCCTGGCGTTCCTCCTATTGTTGGTTTAGCAAAGGCTGTTTTTGATGCTTCTATGAAGAAGAACTTTCAGGCAATAGATAGATGTTTCATATACGCAGCTTATGCTCAACATGAAATATTATCGTAGAAATTTAGTGACAGCCACCTATTTCAAATACTTTTAGATTATCATGACGGCAGGACAAGAGAAATTAAAAGTTAAAATGTAAATCCACAGGATGGCCAAGCCCAGTGCAAAACCAAAACGGGCGCAAACCATCCCCAAAGCCTTCGGCTTTTCCCTAAGGGACACCTTACGGCGGAGGCTGCCACCCGCCGAGATTAAAAATAAACATCCAAGATATTCTTGAAAAAATCTCCATATTTCGATATGATATTATATACTTAGTTAATGCGGGATTTCTGAATGAAAACATAAAGGCCCAAAAAACTTCAAGGCATTCTTTAGAAAAGTCAAAAAAACAAGGATTATATAAATGAATAAAATTGGAAGGGGTAGTCTCAACACATTAACGTGTAATGAATTGACTATAAAATGAAACAAGGATATCATAAGACCAAGATGATCAATATTAAACGGGACGAGTTATTGCTTCTCATTATCATCGTTGTGCTCCTGATATTTTGTGCGGCCGTTGTCTCAAAGCTGCTAAAGACACCTCCATCCGAGCTTTTCAGTAAATATGTATTAGAACCAATCCCCGAATCGGTGAGAAAGATAAAGGTTGACCGGCCGAAAAAAATCTGGGGTTATTTATACACTTTCCGGTTCAATATCAACAGACAGGACTTAGCCTTGATTATTAATTCACAACCTTTCACAAAAGTTTTCAATGTCAAATATAGAGAAGGGCGTCTTGTTTGGAATTGTGATCTAACAAATTCGATTTCCATCCCAGTGTATGCGGATAGGCCATTGCAATTTGAACCTTTGTGGTTTAGACTGAAGTGGTGGAAAAATTCTGAGGCGTATGCGTTTGTGAAGGAGGAAGATGGCCGGGAGGATATCCGGGTTCTAATATACAATGAGAAGAAAAAGCAAGCCTATTTCATTACGTTCAGCCCGAGTCGATGAATGAGAAAAACCGGATAGCAGGTTCGGATTTGTTTACTTTCTACAACCACGGGCCAAAAGGCGGTTGTTGATCCCTAAGAGACTTATGAAATTATAAGGAGCTAAAATTATGTGCAATAGTATCCTAAGAATGGTTCGTTTGTGTTTGATGGTTTGTTCGGTGTCTTTCTTCGGTGGTTGTTTGGAAAAGCCAATCCATCATGCTGCTTATGACGGCGATTTGAAGAAAGTAAAAGAAATAATTGACAGGGACCCAAACCAAATAAACGTTCAAGATGCAATGGAGTTCACCCCATTACACCTTGCCTCCGGCAAGGGACATACCGAAATAGTAGAGTTTCTGCTCAACCATGGTGCTGATACTGAATTAGAAACTTGTATAGGACATACGCCAATGATGCTTGCTGCGTTGTATGCAAGAGATGGGAAGTATGAAACTATAAAGACATTACTTGAGCACGGGGCAAAGGTGAATCATAAAAAAGATGGGGATGGCAGTACAGCATTGCATTATGCTGCAATGTACAGCGGTAAGGAAGTAATAAACTTACTCATTTCATACGGCGCCGATGTTAATGCAAAAGGGAATTATCAAATGACCCCGTTACATCAGGCAGCTATGCTCAACAATATAGAGGCGGCAAAGGCACTCGTTGAGCATGGGGCGGACATTTTTGCGA
>CAZJIR010000131.1:0-7222 GCA_964546095.1 uncultured Pirellulales bacterium | reverse complement strand
GAGGGCCACCGGGATTGAGCAAATCATGGGCATCGCTGACCCAGAGGATTTTCGGGCCGGTAGGCAGGAGTTCGGCACCGAGCAATTGTACATTGTCGATGTAGAAATTCCCTGCAGTAGTAACACTACCCATGTTCGTAGAAAAGATAACCTGCATCCATGTGGCATCAGTTGCGTCATAGCCAGATACATCCCAGGTGAGAGTCCTTGTTTGGTCCCCCCAGTTGTTGGGATCCCAGCTACCAGGCCAATCCGGATTAGCCTCATCGGCCGGTATATACTGCTGCCAGCCGGAAGGGCCATCGCTGTTGATGGCTAAATCCTTAAAATTGACCCAGATGCCGCTTTCCGGTTCCCATTCTGATGCAACCCATGTCACGTCAGCGGAGATGGTATGGCAGTTCTCTAAATCCACAAGACCGTTCCACATAACTGCCCAACTGAAGGCATTTATTGGTGCGGTTAGAACGAGACTCTGGCTGCCCGACGTGGCTCCGATGTCGCTTAAATCTATTGTCGATGTCCCCTCCCACGTCAGTGACCAATCGCCGATACCATCTTCGAAGTCGCCGATTAAAAGATCAGCGTAACTTGTGCATGCGAAGGTTAGCACCAAAACAGAAATTAGAATTAACCTTCTATACATAATAATCCTCCTTTAAAAAAGTTCATATTAGACATGCTTTGGCCACACACCAAAACACTTGTGGTTTTTGGCAGGCATAAATACTTTTAAATTTATAAATTTTAGTGCATACCTGCTCTAAACAACTTGAAAAGAATAACTGATAACATTTTTCGCGTTCACTATATCTGCCCAGGATAAGTTTTTGCGACTTGATTTAACCTCCTTTCCTCAAAAAGTTGTATTTATTTGAAATGTAAGAAGTATCATTTGCGAAGCATAAATATACTGTTAAAGCTGTATGCCTCACATAATACCGACGAATCCTCCTTATATCTAAAAATGAACATACATTATATGTAAGATGATGAGAATTAGCATACACCTTCCTGCATTAACCCAATCCTCTCAGAACTTCTTTATACCATATTCTTTGCTTATTTGTCAAGTTTTTTTCTATTTTTCGGAGATTAAAGCAATAACGTCGATTTTATCGACTTGCGCCGTTATATTTTTGTGTACTTATGCTCTTAGCAGCAATATCACACCTACGGTTCACTATATGCGATTCAGGCGGTTGATTTTCTCAAGAAATTCACCGTTTTGCCTTTACTTTTTGGATCGTATAGCGGACAAGCTGATAGTAGTTGGTATGGATACTCTGGGACATCGCTGTCTCAACAAAATGGAGTTTATCGGCGTAAAACCAGTGTACTCGTACTATGCATCTTTGGTTCGCGAACGTGTGGAAGCCCGGCAGCAGAAGCTGAAGTCACGTGCTGCTGGCTCCCGAAAGCGTCGCCCGGCCGGTGCCGGGAACAAGCTGCGTACCAGAATGCCGGAAGAGCTAAAACGATTCAACAAATACTCCATTGAACAGATAGAAGAGATGATAATGGGGCTTGAGCAGGAGCTGACCGATATGAAAGAACGTTTTGGTGACCCGACAATCTATAAGAATCCTAACCAGCTTGCCCAGCTGCAAAAAAGCTTCGATACCAAAAACGCCGAGCTGAACCTGCTGTACCGGGCGTATGGACACCGCGCAGGCTAAAAAAAGCTATATGAGCTAAACGAAAGTTGATATCCCTCCTTGCTATTGCGGGAAGACCCCGTTGTGGTCAATACGACAATCTATAAAATAATCAATTAAAAGGGGCCTATACCAATTCGATATAGGCCCCTAAATTGTCAAAACAAATTCCGTTTTGATTCAGGTCTTCCTCAATAATCGAAGACATTGAATTCTTCTATACCAACAAGGTAGAGAACTTCAGCCAGCGATAAGGCCTTGTTGTGTATCCGGATATCATCAAGTGCGCCTTTGAAGTATCTGTCTCCACCGTTCCCGCCACTGTTGGACCTGGCTCCGATATACGTCTTGTACCCAGAGGGTTTCACTGTTGCTCCGGCTGCTATTTTACCTGCTGCATCTAACACGCCGTCCAGATAGATGCATTTCTCACCGTTTTCGGAATCGAAAATCGCAATAATCTGGTGCCATTCGTTAAGTGGCAGAGCTGACGCGCTCGGCATCCTGTATTTAGCGCCATCCATGTCGCTGGATGCATCAATTGTCGTAAAGGACAACTTGTCACCCCGGCCATATTGATGCAGACTCCAGCCGCCGCTGTTTAAAGCTTTATTGCCTATCATGGTATTACCCATGAATTGCGACCGGCCTCCGACTTTCGCCCAAAGCGAGGCGCTGAAGCTCCCTGGGAGATTGAGTGCCGAATCATTGCCTATACACACACGGTCGTTGACACCATTAAAGTTTATTGCCATGCCCTTGCCTTCCGGCCCTGCGACATAATTCCCTTTTACATATAACGTTCCCGTTCCGTCATATACTCTACCGTCGAGACCGTTGCCGGAGCTGTCATTGGCGTTATTCTCCATTTCGTAATACGCGACCAGACCATCTGCGTCGGGGTCTTCCGTCAGACGGTCACCGATAAGGTAACGTATCTCACCAGGGGTTACGGCACGGTTGAATATCATGACATCGTCAATGAGACCGTCCCAGTAGCGTCCTGGTGCTTCCGGATTGTCACCAATAAACATGTTTGTGGCAGCGGTGCCGATAGGCACGGTAGTGGGATTGGTTGCGTCAAGCGCTCCGTCCACGTAAACGTTGATGTTTCTACCATCAAACCTTCCGATGACATGATGCCATTCATCGAGTGCAACTGCAGTCTCTCCATCGACCGAAGCGGTATCTGGTGCGTTCCAGATAGTAATGCCAAAGTGGAACCTCGGTTCCTCGTTCACGTTACCAAGCCTCCAGGCGTTTTCACCCTTGGCTACAGCAGCAGTCCATGCAGTGGGAATCGACCTGATATTTAACCAGGCGGACACTGTAATTTGGTCGGTAATATCGAATGCGACATCGTTGGAGCAGTCGATATAGTCATCCACACCGTCCGCATCTAATGCCATTCCAAGCATACCTTCAGCAAAGTTGGGCTCGCCCATGAGAATACCGTCAAGTCCGTTGCCGGAGCTGTCGACCGCATCGTTCTCCAGTTCATAGTGAGCCACCAGGCCTTCAACGCTGGGATCGGACGGCTTGTTGGTCATCATATACCTGACAGCATTGAGGAATATCTTTTCGCCCTCGGCCGACAGGTTGTATGCACCGTAATGCAGGTTGTTATCGTCTTCCTGGTTGCCGGCGCAGAAAAGCATACGTTTGGCCAAAGGTGCCTGCTCTGTGCCCTCATAGAAGTTAACGCCAGTGTCCCACTCAGCAATCAGCATGTTCCCATTGTCCGGCCTTGATGCAATCAGATTTCCGTTCCCGGCGGTGTTTGCATCCACCAGGAAGCCCGCGACGCGTGAACCGGCTTCAGGGTCTAACCATACGACCTGACCGTTTGGATCGAGTTCCACACCATCGAATATGGGGTGTTCGGTATCAACAGCCTGCAGGTCGTAATATTCTTGCCTGGCGTCGATGCTTGCACTGTCCACCCATTGCCAGCGACTGCTCCGGGCGATGTAGTTGCTTAGCAAAATGACCGGCGTTCCGATTTTGTTCCAGATATCTGGTTGGTTATGGCCGCCTGAACTTGCATCCCGGCCTACAATCACCAGGTCAGCTCTGTTAAGCTCCTGGATTAGCTCAACGCTTAAATCTCCCTGCCAGGGACCTGTTCCCGGCGAAACCTTCGGGTATTCAACGAAATAATCCTCGGGCTGAGACTTCAGCAAGTCAACCCAACCCTGGTCGTCCGGAGGGCCACCGGGATTGAGCAAATCATGGGCATCGCTGACCCAGAGGATTTTCGGACCGGCAGGCGCCGCTTTGAGTTCGACCACAAATACGCGGTCGCCCGGTGCCGGCGTCAAGACATTGTCTGCTACACCCCCGGCGCCGCTCACATATGCCGAGCCGTCAGTATAGGGATTTCCGCCTTCAACGTCGTCCCTGATACCCATTGTCTCGAAGAACATGACCGGCCCTAAGCCTGAAATACTGGTCAGGTCAAACCCGTATTCTGTATTGGCTGCAAGAATAATCGGTGCATCCAGAGTAACGTGAATCCATAGGCCCGTTCCGGTTTGGTCATTTGTGGTATCAGCAGGCAGGGCATTTTCCTCTTCACCCGTGATCTCATAGATTTCGCTGGACAAAACAAACGCTTCTGTGTCAGATGCCGCCGGATCTGTGATACGGATCTGGAGTTGGCTGCCCGGCTGCATGCTATACCATGTCTGATCTATTTCAGTGGTGTAAACGACATGTCGGACCCAGACGCCGGTAATGAAATATCCGGCCTCGAAGTCACCTGTGATAAAGGTCTGACCCTGACCGCCACGGTCGTGTGCGATATACGTTGTGGCATCGTTTGTATACGGGGGATTTTCTCCCGTTCCGACGTTGTTAGCGTCACTTGCAGAACCGACTAAGCTGGCGATGTCCAAATCACCAGGTTCCGGTGCATCTGGTGTGATTTCAAGCACCGCTGCTTGGACATTAGTCACTGCACATAATAGAACAACACAGGAAACTAAAAAAATCAATTTCCTACACATAATAATCCTCCTTATTTAAAATTAAACAAGTAACCATGCTTTGGCCACACACCAAAACACTCGTAGTTTTTGGCAGGCATAAATACTTTTGAATTTTTAGATTTTCGCGTATGCCTGTCTCAAACAACTTGAAAAGAATAACTGATAACATTTTCGCGTTCACTATACCTGCCCAGGATAAGTGTTTGCGACTTGACTAAACCTCCTTTACTCAAAAAATTGTTGTGTTTATTTGAAATGTAAGAAGTGTCATTTGCGAAGCATAAATATACTATTAAATCTGTATGCCTCACATAATACCGACGAATCCTCCTTATTTAAAATGAAAATACATTATATGTCAGATGATGAGAATTAGCACACACCTTCCTACATTAACCCAATCCTCTCAAACCTTCATACCATATTTTCTGCTTATTTGTCAAGAATTTTTTAATATTTTTCGGAGATTAAAGCAATAACGCAAAATTTGCTGACTTGTGCTGTTATACTCTGAGCAGCGATTTCATACCTACTTTTCACTATGTGCGGTTCGGGCGGCTGTTTTTCTCAAAAAATTCACCGTTCTACATTGACTTTTAGAACCCAGTTTTTGGCCTGTTTTCAAGGATTGGTGAGGTTTATTATGAAATTCTGAGTTGGCTAAGTGTCCAGTTGCAACTCCCAACATCCTTGTTTTTAGCTTAAAAGTCAAGATTTGCATAAATAAAGACCCTGAGAAAGCGATAAATTTATCCAATACAGGCTAATTTTTATGATTGTTTTCAACAAACCACCTTACTCTCCGCATTCAAGGCTGCCGGAATGGTTTGTGTAAGAAGTAGCTCTCCGCTCGCAATGTGAATATAAAGTGCTTAAGAACCTTTATTATTATCCGCCCTGGCCAAAATTAAAGATATGTGGCTTACACGTCCGGCATTCCTCTTCTTTTGCGTCCGTTGTGGACGCTTGGGTTTTTCCCTGCCTGTTATAGAATCCATTGCAGGGTATTTCCAGATTCCTGCCATTTGTGAGTTTCACAGAAACTACATCAGAGAACATGGATGCATGACCTGTGGTTTCTGGTGCACGTATGTTAAGTTTGAGTACATAACCATCGAGAGTCTTTTCATAACTCGAAACCCTTGCGATACCTTTTCGTGAGGTTGCTGATACGAGCCCAAAATCTTCGTTGTAGTTGTTGCGTATCCGGATTACCTTGGTAACTGTCTGGGTCGGCCTGAGGTTTTTAACGACAACCGATCGTGGATTAGACCTGAATCTTGCTAATGTATTAAGGCCGATAGTAACTGTTTTGCATTGTGGATGTGTTGTACTAATCTCAATGCGCCCGTTCAAAGTCTGTTCCAGTTTATTCATATCCACTCTCGGCTGGAGAACGAAGCTCGTTGCTTTCATTGAGGGATTAAAATTGGCGGTTATGCAATTACCGGTCGATTTGAAAGACTGTATTGAAAAAGGCTGGTTGTCTATGCTCGTAAGAGTAATTCGGGGACAACCGGCGTTTTGATGCTTCAGCGTAAGATTCAAATTTCCCGGCTCAGGCTTTATATTCGATACGATCCTTGCTTTTAAGGCTAATGCAATATTTGGATTTTGTCTGTCGTTGCTCTGTACGAATAATTGTTTCGTTATATTGCCATATTCTGATTCGGTATAATACCTTACTTTTAATGTGCCGCTTTCACCCGGTGCATATTCGTTTTTTTCTAATAAAAATGGTGTACAACCGCAGGTTTTAGTAACCTGGCCTATTTTTAAGGTAGTGTTTCCGGCGTTCGTAAATCTGAATTCATAGAGATGATTTGTTCCCGGGCCAACCTCGCCAAAATTGTGTGTTAGCTTTTCGAATACAATTCTTGGCTCCATTCTCCTGGTGCGCTGCATGCGCTGAGGGGCCATTGTCGGCCGGGGTTGCTGCTGCGTCGGCCAACTCTGCTGAGTGAACCAGTCAGGGCTTAACTCTTGTTGTGTCATAGTTTGTTCTTCACAGCCGGCCTGCAAAAGTAAAATATAACATAAGACGAGAACAGATAAAGTGAGCCGATTAGGTTTCATATTTTCAATTCCTAAATAACCTCGTGATTGGGTTTTCAGCTAATTAGCAGAAAGCTCGAGCTTAAGCCAGCGGCACCTTTGAAAACGATTGTTAAGATGACCTCCTCGTTGGTTCCTTAAGACTTTATTATTGATGATATTATAATCAAATAGGCCGCAAAAGTCAAACCTTTTTACGGAGTTTTGCCCCCTTTTTTCACACCCAAATTGTCGTATTGTTAAGGGCTTATGGCCTGTAATAAGTGGGATGACTTCTGTTAATATGTTCATCGACAGGGAATCAGCAGGAACCAAAAAAGCAGTATGTAAAGTTTTTTGCATGTAGAAATTACGGTTTCCGATAATAAAGGGCTATAAAGCAAATTTTGTGAAAATTTATAGTAATTAATATCAATCATTGCTAAAATAAATCCGTCTTAGTCGAAGTGCTTTTCGATTTTGCCGAGGGAGTCTCAAAATGAGGCAATCGGAATACCTTATACCATACGGTCATCTATC
>CAZJIR010000130.1:0-7239 GCA_964546095.1 uncultured Pirellulales bacterium | reverse complement strand
CTACAAATTAGTTATTTTCTCCTGTAAATTTCTCTTTCCCCCACTGGTGCATTCTGACACAATTATCCATCTGAGTTGATATTCAAAGTTTGCGTTTGATACTCCAATGTCATACTTAAGGAGACTTATTTATAATTTAGACGGATTCTAATTTTAAAAACACAATTTCAGTGATATATCGGGGAAGTTTAATTGGTACTTTTTAAGATAAAGCCTGTGTCTGTGAACATCCGCACTTGACAATTCCCAAAAGGCGTAAGCATCTGCTATTAAATGAGTAATAACATAGGCTTTATTAATAGGCCGAGGATATTATTTTGAGAGCCTATCCCTTATAGGACCAAGAAACTTGTTGTTTAGTGTGCAGATATAGGTCTTTTTTACGAAATGCCAGGTAGCAGAGTTGCTTTAGAGCGTTTGTCCTTAAGTATTCACAATGTGCTGTCGATACTGACTTATACTTTATTGCGCCTATCATTATGCGTATGGAATATTATGGAAAAGAAAGACCCATTAATTTCATTTATTATTGGAGAGAGGATTCTTGATGAGAAAACTCTTGAGGCGATAATCAAGCAGCACCAAGATACCGGACAAAGTCTAGTTAGTATTCTGAAAAAAGAGAATCTTCTGGATGAAGATCAGTTAACAAAGGTTGTTGCCAGCGCCAACAAGATAAAATTTATTAATCTTGCACCTGAAATGGTTGATCCGATGGTTGCCCACTTAGTTTCCTATGAGATGGCTAATCGGTACAATGTAATTCCGATAAAGAAAGAAGAAAACCAACTACAAGTGGCGATGAGTTCTCCTTTAAATGTGTCTATCAGAGATAGAATCGAGATGAAGACAGGATACAAGATTATTCCTGTTGCCGCGACGCCCAATGCCATAAGACAGGCTATACATTATCACTTCAACGTTACAAATGTGACAAAGCAAGCTATAGTCTCGATGCGGTTAAAGGAAGAACCCACAAAGATTACCCAAAATGGTGAGATTGAGCAGAAATCAGTAAAAGCCTCAGCTTCCCCTATTGCCAAGCTTGTTTCCTCCATAATTAACGGCGCCATTGATTCTCGGGCAAGCGATGTACATATCGAGCCGCAAACTTCCGAAGTAAGAGTTAGGTATCGTATAGACGGGACCTTGCGTCCTGCAGTTAACTTGCCCTCGTCGGCACAGCAAGAGGTAACCTCACATATTAAAATTATGGCGGATATGGACATTTCTGAGCGAAGGATTCCTCAAGATGGTCATATGGCTACCCAGAGAGATGGCAAGGATTATGACCTTAGAGTCTCGTCGCTGCCGGCTGTAGGAGGAGAGAAGATAGTAATCAGACTTCTCGATAAGGATGTTGATAAGTGGTCTATTGACGAGATAGTAACTTGCTCAGACGATAATCAAAAATTCAGGTCATTAGTCAAGAATCCTTACGGTATGCTTTTGCTTACCGGCCCCACTGGATGCGGTAAGAGCACTACCCTTTATACGATTCTTCAATTGCTCAATACTCCGGACAGAAATATTGTCACGGTTGAAGACCCTGTTGAATATCGTCTTGAGGGTATTACCCAAGTCCAGGTTAAGCCAGTTGCTGGAAGGACTTTCGCTTCGGCTCTGCGAAGCATCGTTCGGCAAGACCCGGACATCATCCTCATTGGTGAAATTCGTGATGTTGAGACGGCCGAAATAGCTGTCAGCGCGGCTCTCACCGGGCACCTGGTCTTAAGCACATTACATACGAATGATGCTGCAGGTGCAATTTCGCGTTTGATTAACCTCGGCGTACCTCCATTTCTTGTAGCTTCGGCTCTTCTGGGGACGGCGGCACAAAGGCTTATCAGGGTGTCCTGCCCCAAGTGCAAGCAAGTCTATGAGCCACCAGAGCATGATTTAAATTATCTGTTAGGTAAATCATATCAGGATAAGAAGATAAAGTATTATCAGGGAACAGGATGTAAAAGTTGTTACCATACCGGCTATCAGGATAGGAAGAGCATTTACGAGATATTGTGCATTTCTCCGGAAATAAGAAGAATGATTATCAGCAGAAGCAGCGACTCGGAAATTAAGAAGCAGGCGATTACAGAAGGTATGAAAAAGCTTCGTGATAGCGCAGTGAATGAGGTTTTAAATGGCGTCACAACTGCTGAAGAAGTAATGCGAGTTGTTGATATGAGGATGGACTGATGGCTGTTTATGACTACACGGCAAAAGATGAAAACGGAGATAAGCTCACCGGTATTTATAACGACATTGATAATGTTGCCGTGCTAAGAGAAGAACTGTCCAAGATGGGTTATGCTCTTGTAAAAGCTCGCCGACGAAAGAACTTGGGGATAAGAGGCAGGAGAATAAAGCAGTCCGAAGTCGTTACCTCTATCTATAGGTTTGCAGAGATGTATTCGGCGGGATTGTCGATCACGAGGTGCATTGAGGTACTGGAGGAACAGAGTGAAAATCCTGCCTTCGGGCATATACTCGCTGATGTGAGGCAAAGCATCGAAAATGGTTCAAGCTTGGAAAGTGCGTTTGGAAAGTACAATGACGTATTCTCGGATTTTTTTACTGGAATGCTCGAGGCCGGTGAGTCCGGAGGGAAATTATCAGAAGCTCTTGAGATGAGTGCTACATATATCGAAAAACGAATGTATATAAGGCAGAAGATCAAATCTGCCTTTACCTATCCAGTCGTTGTGATTGTTATTTGCTTTGTGGTTGTTAGCTGCCTTGTGGCTTTTGTCGTACCTGTCTTTTCAAAAATGTACGATCAGTTTAATCTTGTGTTGCCCGCTCCTACCCGTGCTCTTGTAGGCTTGAGTGTTTTTCTGAAAGACTTTTGGTGGACAATCCCGATTATTTTCGTGGGAGCGGCGATAATACTACGTCAATTGTTTAGGAATCCTAATATCAGAGCAAGATGGGATTTTTTCAAGCTGAAGATGCCTATTCTCGGCAAACTTAATCGTATGGTGATAGTTTCACAATTCACACGAACCTTTGGAATGTTGATTTCTGTGGGTGTTTCGGTAATTAGGGCTCTGGAAGTAGCGGCTAAGGTTGGTAATAATCACAAAATGACGGAAATTACTAAAGAAATTCAGGAATCTATTGAGACGGGCCATAGTATTGGGGGCTCTTTAGAGAACTATGATATTTTTCCTCCAATGATTATACAGTTGGCTATTGCGGGTGAAGAGGCCGGAGAGGTGGCCCAAATGTTGACTAAGGGCGCCGAATTTCTTGACAAAGATATAGATAGGATAATGAAAGCTTTGATTGTGAAATTAGAGCCTGCGTTGACGGTTATTATGGGATCGATTATAGGTCTTGTCCTCTTAGCGGTGTATTTACCCGTATTTGATTACATGAGCAAATTGAAATAAATCAGGATATATGTAGAAACTCCAGCGCGATGCAGCGGGTATTAAGACGCTTAGGATATTATCTTCTCTTACAACAAATCAAGATTATTGAATTGATATTCATTAGTAATAAGAAAATGATTACCTCCGATAAGAAATGTCATAAACGTATTTGCATTCGATTGGCAAACTAAACTCAAATTTATTTTGGTGGTCTTTTCAAGGAATGTGATTAAGTATCAGGTGTCTTATGCCGATAGTTTCGTCAAGGGTTAAGGTTAGATATCAACTGTCTTATCAACCATCTTTTAGAGAGGTAAAAACAATGAAATTAATAAGGGGTTTTACGCTTGTTGAGCTTTTGATTGTGGTTTTGATTCTTGGGGCACTGACGGCAATTGCTCTTCCAAGAATTATGGGAAGTGCAACGAATGCCAAAAAACATGCCTGTCAGACCAATGTCGACCTAATCAATGCACAAATCGAATTGTACTATGCAAACAAAGATGCTTGGCCGGCGACGCTGGAAGATGTAACACAAGACCCAAACTATTTTCCCAGTAAGGAGCCTCTGTGCCCATTTGAGATTGTTTACGATTATGATACGACTAAACATTGTGTAACTTCACATAATCATTAATGATAATAGGGTCAGCTGATTAGGGTCTGGACATAATTTTATAGTGATAAACCTACGAAGATGGCTGTAGACTGATGGCGGCCATCTTTTTTTCTTTTAGCTGTCTGGTACAAATGAAACTAAAGAAAGACAGGGCATACAGTTTAGTTGAGGTGATTTTAATAGTGATGATAATCGGCATATTTGCTGTTATTGCCGTGCCGAGGTTCAACCGAGCTTCCATCTCAAAAAACAAGGCTGAGACAACTGCCAGGAAAATAGTAACCGACCTTCGCCTGGCGCGCAGACTTGCTATTTCAGATGCCGCAAACAATACCGAAGGCTTTGAATTGAAGATGGTCGGCTCAGCTCCTTATACTGCCTATGAAATTGAAAATGTAGATACGGAGGAAACTTACGCTTCGTACACACTCGATTCAGGGCTTAATATTAGCTGCCCTGCTGGTGCAGGATTCGTATTTGGTCCTCTGGGAAATCTAATTACCCCAAGTGGTAGCAGTATAATTGTTTCTGTCGAAGGCAGAAGCTTCACAATCAACATTATTCCGGCAACGGGTGCTATAGAATGCACAGAGAACTAAAAAATGCAAATCGATTCACCGGTTTTACTCTCGTAGAGGTTGTTGTCGCCTCAGCACTGCTGATTATTGCAATAGTCCCGATTTTACAAGCTCTGACAAGTGCTCAGGTAACCGGCAGAATTATAGAGCGTAAAACCCGCAGCCTTACACTCGCCCAGGGCAAACTCGATGAAATAAGAGCACGCTCAATCTATAACTACGACGACTCATTTTCAGAAACATCTGTTTCCCTTGATAGCTCTTACCTATGCAGCGTGGTGGATACCTCCGGTGGTTCTAACATCAGAACAATAGAGGTGTTGGTCGGCTATGATGAAAACAACAACGGTGTCCTCGGAAATGACGAAGTTGAAGTCACTCTGGCCACACTTGTTGCAAAAAGATGGTAAACCCTTGGAATGAAGATGCCATAGGCCTGTTTTACTTTCTGCAAAGATTTCTAATTAATTGAATTTATAGGACGTTTATCCTGAGATGATAATTTATCTTTTTTAACATAGGCTAATTCCCGATAAAGACAAGCCGGCAGTGCCAATAATCCAATTAAAAGCGCTCTTTATTTAATTCTCACTTTAACTGGTCGGTGGTTAAAAGCTTAGCAAACAGTCCTGTGTTTTGTGCCGAAAATACCGTTAGAAACGGCAGGAGTTGTGCGCTAAAAAACCATAAATAATAAGCGCGGAGAATACAGGGAAATCGATTATCAATGTTTAACTGTTATGAAGTATCGATACAATAAAACTCGGCTATCCAGGGCTTTGACTCTCGTGGAGATGCTTATAGCTATGGCTATAATGGCCTTCATCTTTGCAGCCGTATTGCCACAGTTCAGAATTGTTTACAATACTTGGGACTCCCGGGCCGGTGCCGCCGAGATAATACAGAACGGCAGAGTTCTGATAGACCACATAAACCGGAATCTCTCAAAGGCCGGAAAAATCACTGCCGTGAGTGATTCAGGCACAACCAACGGCTATATCGAATTCGAAGACAACGATGCCAACAATTTCAGATATGATATTGCCGGCAACAACTACATCGAATTTGGCCTTGTCGGGGACCTTTGCGACCTGGGCGGGCCGGTCAGTAAGCTTCAGTTTACCTGCTATGATGCCAACGATTTTGAGACACCTATAACGGATGTAAATTCCATCCGCTTTGTGAAGACAGAAATAACACTTATCAACCAAGACCCATCCGGCCAGGACAAAACCTTCACCACGCATTCTTATATCCGCGCAAATCGCAACTGTAAGTTAGAGGAAATCACCAAAGGGACGCCATTTGAATATGATTTATTAAAGGCCGAGACTCCGGCTTTGCTGCAGATAAACAGCTCTCATTACCTTTGTGCTTATATGGGCGAACTGTTAACTGGCCGGGCGGTTGTGCTGACCGTTAATCCCACTACGTTGGATATCAGCAGCGAGACACCTTTTGAATATGACGAAAAGCAGGGCAAAACGCCCGCTTTATCTCAAATAGACTTGACCCACTATCTCTGCGCCTATGAAGGTGAGGACGAAGATGGGTGGGTTAGAATATTGAAAGTAAATACTGGCGACTGGACGATTAGTGAGGAAGACCATTTCGAATTTGAACAGGATTTAGGACAGACTCCGTCTTTGGTTCAGATAGACCAAACCCATTATCTTTGTGCTTATACCGGAAAGAACGGTGATGGCTTTGCTGTTGTGTTAAGTATTGCAGCGCCGTTTTTCGATGCAATCAGCATGGAGACGCCTTTTGAGTTTGATACCGACAATGGTGAAACACCCGCCCTGTACAGGATAGACGATACCCATTATCTCTGTGCTTATAACGGAAAGAACGGTGATGGCTGGGCGACGGTTCTGATTGTCAACGCTGGGACCTGGGAAATAACGAAGGAGACGCCGTTTGAGTTTGAAGCTGATGAGTGCCTAACACCTGACTTGGCGAAGATAGATGATACGCATTATCTTTGCGCTTATTCCGGAAAGCAAAGTGTTGGCTTGGCAGTTGTTCTTACAGTAAATACCGGTGACTGGTCCATTTCCAAGGAAACCGCGTTTGAGTATGAAGGTACCACGGGCATAACTCCTGATTTGGCACAAATGGACCAATACAATTATCTTTGCGCTTATACAGGACAAGCGAGTGTCGGCTATGCCGTCGTACTAACCGTGGACTCCGGTGACTGGACGATTTTAAAGGGGACGGCTTTTGAGTATGAAAGTACGGTAGCAACAAATCCCGATTTAGCGAAAATCGGTCCAGACGGTTATCTCTGTGCCTTTGCCGGCCTTGATGATGATGGGTGGTCCGTGGTATTGAAACTGGAAGATGAGGTGCGGCCATAAAGGTTATGAGTGTATGACAGTTAGCAGAAAAAACAATGGTTCAGTTTTCCTGATGACAATATTTATTATAGCACTGATGTCAGCGGCAGTAATAGGTATGTTGCAGATGAATACCGAAGAAATCCAGCTCATGCGTAATCAAATCTATGCTGCACAAGCTCTTGCTGTTGCCGAAGCCGGGCTTAATGATGCTTTCAGTGAACTTCGAGCTGATTCAAGCTGGACAGACGGCTTTACGGATAAATCATTCAATGGCGGCTCATATACTGTAACGATATCCGGTACTTTGCCGAATCTCGCAATAA
>CAZJIR010000129.1:0-7256 GCA_964546095.1 uncultured Pirellulales bacterium | reverse complement strand
CGCTGATGTTATGTAACTCAATGTATTCATACTGTTCATCAGCATATGAACCGCCATCGGGCAAAGGCGGATTGTACATAATCTCATTGATGACTACCGGGCCAACCTTCGGATATGAATTAACTGAGCCCGGTGTATTCTCAGACATAGCAACAAAATTGAAATTGCCCGTGCTGGGCTTATAGTATCGGCCGAATGATACACCTGTCTCCGAGGCGCCGAAATCCTCTTCCTGACGATAGCCGGTCAATACACCATTCTGTGCCGAGCTTAGATATATCTGTTCACCATCTCCACTCAGGGCGAAGGGAGCAGTAAGGCCTGGATTGCCAAAATGCTGGTCTTCGTAAAAGACAATGTAGCCGTGAGGTTCAATTATCGTACCGGCAGCAATTTCGTATTTGGTCAAATTAGAACCATTGTCACTAAGGAACCAGCCGCCAATATCGATAGCACTGTCGGTCGTATTATGCAGCTCAATCCAGTCCGGACTATTGCCGGGTGAGTTAGCTAACAGCTCATTAATAACTACAGCGCCGGGATTGGGGATAATACCGCTGTCATCTGCGCCGGGTGAGCCGCCGGTGTATGCACTTGCACGCCAGGAGTCCTTCAGGTCCCAATCATTCAGCTTGGTATTAACAGGGCCAAGCAAAGTCAGTGAAAAACCAAAACCATCCGTAACATCGTACCAGCCATCATTGTAATTATATTCCAGAATTGTGCTATTCGTTCGGTCTTCCAGTTTTACCCTTTCTCCACGATTGGACAACTGGCCTTCATACGGACCTAAAACAAGTACGTTTGGAGGAAGGATATGTAGCGAAGAAAATGCATCTTGATTCTTCACTACAACTATATGAGAGCCGGCAGGTAAATCTATACCTGGAAAGTTAAACAAAATTCCCTCGGTGAATTTTACGCCTTCCAAAGATAACTGTGTTGTCCCAATATTTTTCAATTCCACGTATTCATACTCTTCACTGTTGTAAAGACTGCCGTCACACGGGTCAGCCGGATGATACATCATCTCGGTGATACGCAGATACCTTTGCTGGTCACTGGGATTGCCCTGATAGGTTAGGGTATCGACCAAAGTCCCATATCTATTCTCAAGGTTTATCGTCTCACCCCAACTGGATAGATGTCCCCTGTAATTGCCCTGCACGAATCGTCCCTCGCCACCGGTAGGACTTGTGGCACGATTGCGAAAAGCTGCTGAATTGGGAGATACATATAGACTACCACCAGCAACAATAACAGTGCCCGTTAAAAATTCGTGCTCCACTGCACCGGCCAGCTTCCAGCCGGAGATTTCAACGGCATAGGAGTTGGGATTAATAAGCTGGATATATTCTTCATCCTGATTGCCAGAGGCGGGGTTGTAATCATAATCACCGAAGTTAATGGCCGGATTAGGCGGCTGGGCATTAGGAATTTCCGCCGAATACGAATTGGGAATATTATAGCCGGCAACATTATCCACGTTATGGGTAACAAATAGATGAGTCCGCCGCACAGCCAGATAATCATTCTTGATGACATTAACAGCATACTCGAAGGACTGATTTCGAGGATATCCACCTTGTCCACCCCAGGACCAAGGATTGGCCCACTTTGCGTAATCAAGCGCCACATCAGGGGCCATTTGCGTAACAAGCTCGTCAATACGATTCTCGATAAATAACTCATCGTAAGGTGTCCCCGGCGGTTGCAGAAATTCATCCATAACTGTGCGAAGTCTACGAAGATACATTTCACGCACAGTCTCATCTTCGAAAAGGGCATCAATAAGTCTGTTCCAGTGGTAATTCCATTCCCGGCAGTCTTGTTTGCCCACGAAAGGATGTGAAGGCTTTATATACGTTGGCTTTCCCGGAACCTGGTCATCAGCAGCATAAATATAATCGTGGTATGATGAACCGGTCCAGTTCGAACCCCAGGTTAAGTCATGGTCCCAGGGAAGGAAAAACCACTCACCCGAACCATCAGAATCACGATAAAGATAATGGTTCTTATGCGGATGGTCATTCTGATGTGCAATGATAGTTGCAGCAAGATAATTCAGCGTTAGAGGTAGATTGACCTGGTCAAAAATATTGTTATGTCTTTCAGTACCAGATGCTCCATTTATGCTATTACAGAAATAATTCCAGTCACCCCTGCCTTCCCAGCGACGCGTCTTTTTATCTAAATAGTCACTTGTCTCGAAACTATTTTCACTCACCGACTTATATAGTGCACCATCTGGATCGAAGCCTTCACGTTCAAGCAACTCTTCTTCAGGTTCTTCAATAAAAACATATACTCCATGAAACTCGCCGTTTCGCTGAGCACGAACTAGAAAAGAAATACTGCCCGGACAATCACACCAATCATATGCTTCAAATGCAAGATTCTGTCGGAAATACGCTTTATCGCTGAAGGTGCTGTTTAAGTTAAATTCATTGACACGCGGCATATCCGGGTCATATAGAAATCTGTATCCACTGTTAAAACTGAACTTAAAGTGTGTTTTTGCCTGTCCCGCCGTGCTTCCACCTCGACGATGAATAATAATATTATCATAAAATTCCCCAAGGTAATAAACAGAACCGCGCGTGCCACTGTCTCTTTCTGAAGCATTAACATTCTCCACAAACCACTCGATTACCGGAAGCTGGGTGTTTGCAGACGGGTTCTTAACAACCGTACCAAAGTACTCAGGCGAATTTTCCGGTAGCAAGAATGGAGGATTACGAGATTCAACACCATTAATATCACCGGCAATAACATACCAGCGAACCATGTCGCCTGGCTCATAAGCTCCGGAAGGAATAACCGCGGTATAAATACCATCACCCGCAACAGCATCCGCTTCCGTACCGTCATCGGTCATAGTCACGCCCCCTTCGCCCGGCTGCCACCGACTTCCCTGGTCATAGTTAACGGACCAGTTCAGCTTCACCTGGTTAATCGGGTCAAAGGTTTCCCGAACTTCAGCCGTGATAACCAGGTCCTCATCCTGAACAGGTGGCGGCGGATTCTCCGTGACACTACGAATAGCCGGTCCGAGGCTGGGTCTTATGCCTCTGTTTTGCCTTCCGGGCGTTGGTTCAAACATGTAACCTTCAACCACAGCGGTAGGAAGGTCTAACGCTTCTACCTGAGTGGCTATCAGCTCTGGCAAAAACAAAAAATCCGAACTGGTCACTGTAGCATTTAGACCATGTATAGCCAAGATGTTATTACCATTGCGCAGGGCACCAATACTGTCGGAGATATCGAAGTCTTCAAATTCCACAGCTAAAGAGTCTGCACGATTACTAATGGCACTTTCATACCATGACATATTTTCCGGGTCAACAGCGCCAAAACTGGCAATCGGAACACCATTGATATAAGCTACGAAGCCATCTTCATACTTCATCCTTAAAGTAAGTCTGTCAATTGCTGATACATCACTAACCCCAAAAGCAATGCGAATATAACAGGTAGCATTTCTTCCATACATTTGGTCTTCAAGGTTAAAATTGATGAGGTCTTCATAACCCGAGCTTCTTTCATAGCCTATGCCGGTTACGCCACTTAGCCATGCTGTGTCGTCGAACCCAGGATCCGTCCAGTTCAAGCCAAGTGAACCATCTATGGGAATCAGTACCCTTACAGCAGCAGATTCCGGTATAAGCATAATATCTGTGCTTATGCTGCCAATGCCCCCACTTAGCCCGTAGGATACATCAACAAATTGTGAAGGATACTCATTATATGCGTGTGATATTGTCTGACCATCGGGATGAACAAGTGCCAGAAATTCGCCACCGGTCTGTAACTGGAAATTTGTATGTAGTTCGCTGTCCGGGTCTTGACGGTTCTTTCCAGATGCAAAAACCACCAGGAATTCACCTGAACCAATTTCCACAGCCGGAAATTCCCATTTCCTCATGTCATCAATGTCATCTGTAAGATACCACCCATCCAAATTAACAGGTGCCTCGGTAGGATTATAGACCTCAATCCAGTCTGA
The DNA here is from genome assembly GCA_964546095.1 of uncultured Pirellulales bacterium. Classification (GTDB taxonomy): domain Bacteria; phylum Planctomycetota; class Phycisphaerae; order Sedimentisphaerales; family Anaerobacaceae; genus NIOZ-UU13. The sequence goes on along the minus strand of CAZJIR010000129.1, from coordinate 3,250 downwards.
CGAATCCATGTCTTCGTCCAGCAAGCTATTGTTATTGCTTGCCATCAACTCGCTGATTAGCAGAGACAAACCTGTCTGATAGAATCGGTCATCCAACAAAACCGAACCATCAATACTTAAATCGGTTGGATTCCCAAAAGAAACCAGCCTCTGTTCAGCAGGAATGTGTAGGTCTAATAAATTGTCTTCGCAGTTTCCATTCAAGTCCCCCACTGAAAAGTTTGCCGCAACAGAACCCGTTAAAAGTAAGCTAAAAGCTAACATTAGCAACAGATTTCTCATAGTATTCAGTGATTTTTGTCTCACTCCTCATCTTCCCATTTTCTGTGGTATCGTTCGACTCTTTGGATTTGAGTGGATAATCAAAACAAACCAAACCAACCTCACGGCTTATTTTAGCACAAATTTTAACGTAGCTCAATGCTAAACTGTCATATCCTTAAAAAGGGGGCGGTCTCAAGATTAAAAATGGCAAAATATGCTTTTTTCCTTGATTTTCTCACCCATAATTGTATAATATTTTAGATTTCTAAGGAATGGTGTAAGGGTATCTTATTTTTAGCTCTTCTGAAGGAGGTGGGATTCTACTGCACAAATTCAACACAATTCATTCTCAGTTTCTGTAAAAAAGCATTATCAGTACTAATAAACAGTTTTTCTATATAAAATTACATCATAGTATGCGCACAGAAATGAATATATACAATGAATGTCGTTCTGTTAAATCCTTAAGCAGGGCATTCATAACTTTTTAGAGGAAATTCCAATATTCAAATAACTCAATAGTAAAGAACACTGAAAAACTTGGCTTTCATAACAAACAGGGCGTTAATTTTAGAGGAACTTAATAATATTGACGATAAGTAAGGAAACGAACCTCAAATTTATGCTTTTGGGGCTATTCCTGCTGAAAAAGCCTTAAGAAGCAGCCAGAAAACCCGAATTTACTATATTATACACTTGAAATCCTATCGTAAATGAAACTCAGCAATACAGCTGAGCAGATATATATCAAAAAAACTCGCTTTCTAACAATTAGATAAAGGCTGTCTCTTCATCAGGGCCTCTTTAAGGAAGACACTGTTATGAAAAAGTTAACTCTAAAATCAGCATTTCCAATACTGTTAGTTATCGCATTGATAATGGCTTTGGGCGGAGGACGGCTTGCCGCCTTAGGAGACCGGATTGGCGCAGGATTGGCCAACTCTCAAGCCACCGGCCTATACGGCAGTATAGTAGACAATCAGGAGCCGACTTCTTGTGACTGGAGACATGGCGGCACGCACAAAATGCATTGGCCACAGTGGCCTGAGCTTGGCTCAGAGGGATTGGATGTCGACATGTCCATCCTCTTCCTTGCGGACGATTTTAAGTGCATGGCTACCGGCCCCATTAATAATATTCACATCTGGGGCTCATTCCAAGATGATGTGTTGCCGCCGGATGGAGCAGACAGTGTAACCTTTGAAATCAGTATTTATTCAAATATTCCGGCTACTAATACCACTTGGAGTATGCCGGGAGAACTTCTCTGGATTCGAATGTTTAGTCCCGACGAATATACAGTGCGCATGGTCCATGATGGCCCGGAGGGCTGGTACGATCCAGCAAGAGAACTCTATTTGCCGGACAATCACCGAAAAGCCTATCAGTACAACTTCTGCATTGAAGAAGAGCCTTTTATCCAGGAACAAGGAGCCATCTATTGGCTCAGCGTTAAGGAACTCGCACCTGCAGACGCTGACTATAAGTTCGGATGGAAAACAACCACTTATAAACTTCGGTGGAATGACGATGCCGTATACTTCCTTGCTGGAAAGCTAATTTCGTTTCCGCTTGAGTATCCCAAAGAGCATGAGTACGAAGGCGAATCACTTGACCTTGCTTTCGTAATCAATGGCATTGAAGAAGGCCAAGGGGAACATGACCTTGGCGATGCACCAGATAGTTCCAACAGCTTTTCCGGTACGCTAATGCTTGCTTATCCTGCCACAGGCGTTCTTGCAAACTACCCGACGGTGTACGAAATAAATTCCGCTCCATACGGTCCAATTCACTGGCAACCCAAAGCCTGGTTCCATCTCGGCAGGTCCGTGACTTCCGAAAGTGGAGCGGATCGGGGCTATGACGAAGACCTCGACAACAACCTCGACCCGCTCAATGACAAATCTAACAGGGACGGAGGAGATGATGGTGTTCAGATGCCATTGGTTTTACCTCATTGTGGGGAAACTACATTAAATTTCAGGTTGACCACTATCGAACCCCTTTCCGAACCGGCTTACCTGAACGTGTGGTTCGACTGGAATCGTGATGGTGACTGGGACGATACCATAGAATGTCCCGACGGTATCCTCGTACCTGAATGGGCAGTTCAGAACCTTGGCGGTATTACCAATAACTTCGGCGGCTCAATTGTTCTAACCACATCCTCATTTAGATGCTGGCATCCATCGACGGAAGGAGAACCTGACCCAATATGGATGCGAATTACGATAGCGGAACGACCCTGGAACGCAGATGAAAATATAGCAAACGGCGGTGGAGCCGGGCCAATCGACGGATACGAATATGGAGAAACGGAAGACTACTTTATTTATCCAAGAAAAGAACCTGAAACGCTCAAATACGACTGGGGTGACGCCCCAGATAGTTTTGATATGTTGGGTTATCCGACAATGTCGTTCAACAGTGGTGCTAATCACATTATTGTCGGTCCTTGGCTTGGCGACGACAACGATCAACCGGATAGTGAGTTAAACGGCCAGCCGGAAACAGATGCTTTGGGCGACGACCTGGATATCGAGCCATTATTTTCCGGTTCCGGTCCTCCCAATGATGATGAAGACGGTGCTACAATTCCAAGGCTCATCCGCGGCGAAACAGTAGATGTTACACTTGATGTCAGCGGCGGAGGGGGCGTTGTGCAAGGGTGGGTCGACTTTAATGGCGACATGGCATGGCAAACAACCGAAGAGATATTTAATGGCTTTCTACCTGACGGTCCCCACGCTATATCTTTCTCTGTACCTACTAATGCCACAGTCGGAGAAACCTACGCTCGCTTCCGAATCAGCAGAGAGGGAAGCTTAGACCCTGATGGACCGGCCCTTGATGGCGAAGTTGAAGACTACAAGGTAAATATCAAAGAAACGCCAACTGACATTAAATGGGCCCAATGGCCTGACCTGACTAGAAAAGGTATTGATATCCGAGTCGACAGCAGTGATGGAATACTACGGAGAATTGC
>CAZJIR010000128.1:0-7295 GCA_964546095.1 uncultured Pirellulales bacterium | reverse complement strand
CTTAGCCGATATCGAACGCAAGTGCAGATTTCTTTTCATGGCAAATGGCGAGATTCAATACGATAAAAAAGCCGTTAAGAAGATACTGTTGAAAAATGATGGCCTTGTTATGCTTACTATCATCCGGGACAAGCTCACTGTAATGGAGCAGCTCACGGAACAGGCGATTGAAGATATGCTGCGTTCGTTGGCTGAAGAAAAACAGGTAGGTCTCGGTAAAGTTGCTCAGCCGTTACGCGTGGCAATATGCGGAACTACCGTTAGCCTTCAAATCTTCGATTCCGTGCAGATGCTGGGTAAAGAAAACACATTGGCCAGAATAAACGCCACCCTGGAGAAATTTGAAACGCTAAACAATGGGGAGCTAAGATAGCTATGTCATTAGTTGTAACAGGCTCTATAGGAATAGATACGGTTAAAACGCCTCATGGCGTCAGTGAAAATTGTCTGGGCGGAGCGGCCATATATTTCAGCATGGCTGCCAGTTTTTTTGCACCGGTTCGGTTCGTAGGTGTTGTGGGTTCGGATTGCCCATTCGATTTAGCAAAGGTCTTTGCTGGCAGAGACGTTGACCTGAAAGGGCTGGAGATACGTCAGCAAAGTAAAACCTTTCGCTGGACGGGGACTTATCATGAAGACATGGACAGCAGAACGACGGATTCAGTGGAGCTGAACGTTCTTGCCGAAGCCCCTCCGAGTGTACCTGAGGAGTATAAAGACAGCAAATTTGTTTTCCTTGCAAATACAGCGCCTGCGCTTCAGCAGCAACTGCTCGAACAAATCGACAAACCCGATTTCGTAGCCGTTGATACGATGAACCTCTGGATTCAAAACAATCTTAATGATTTGAAAGCGCTTTTGAAGAAAATTGACTGTTTGATAATTAACGAAGATGAAGCAAGAATGCTGGCCATTGACAAAAACCTTATAAGAGCGGGTGGAAAAATCTTAGGCATGGGCCCTAACGTAATAATAATGAAAAAAGGCGAATCAGGTTCAATAATGTGCAACAATGAGGACCAGACATTTATGCTTCCCGCATACCCTGCCACTAACGTAAAGGACCCTACGGGGGCAGGTGACAGTTTTGCGGGCGGGCTTATGGGTTATTTAGCACAGACCGGCAAGACGGATTTTGACACGTTGAAAACAGCAGTCGCTTATGGTACAGTAACCGCCTCGTTTACTATCGCCGACTTTTCTTTGGGTGGATTGACTGCTATCGGCAGACCTGATATTGACAGTAGATTAGAAACTCTGCGGGAATTAACAATCTTTTAGCCGATTAATGTAAGATGCGTGTTTTCATAGCAATAAACATCGACGAACAGATAAGAAAAGCCCTGGGCAAGTTACAGGATGAGTTGCGGGGCAAGGCCGATGTCAAAAAAGGCGATGTTAAATGGGTAAATCCGCAGTCGATGCATCTGACATTGAAATTCTTTGGTGAGATTAAAGACCAGCAGGTCGTTGAGGTCTGCAATATCACGAAAGAAGTTGCAAACAGGCATGAAAGCTTTGAGCTGGATGTGGAAACGGTTGGTTTTTTCGGCGGTAAAAGTGCAAGAGTTTTATGGGTTGGTACAGGACAGGGGTGTGATAATCTGCTACAATTACAAGGCGACCTTGAGCGGCAGCTTGATTCAGCCGGTTGGCCTAAAGAGACAAGAAAGTTTTCGGGTCATCTGACCCTTTGCAGGATAAGAAACTCAAAGGCAGGTATTAAACTGGCTCAAATGACTGAAGGATACAAAGATTTCAGGCTCGGGACTATGCCCGCCGATTCGGTCACGGTTTATCAGAGCCAGCTTATGCCTAAAGGCCCTGTTTATACAGTATTGGGAAATTATGGATTGCAATAAGGTCAAGTGTATAAAACCTAAAGCGAGATAAAAATAGGAGAAGAGCAAAATGGCACAGACAAAAGGAAGTCAGACAAACTCAAAAGCAAAATCCAAAGGTAAGATAGAGCGTTTGAAACCTCAGGCGGGCGGTAAAGAAACAGCTTTGCAGCGTGTAATCGCACAGATAGAAAAGCAATACGGCCAAGGCGCGATTATGCAAATGGATGAGCACAGTTATGCCAAAATCGAGGGCATACCCACCGGCTCGATATCACTGGATATTGCTCTGGGCGGCGTAGGCATCCCTCGCGGCAGGGTAACCGAACTTTTCGGTCCGGAGTCATCCGGTAAAACAACCCTGGCGCTGCACGTTATCGCCAGCGCCCAGCGAGCCGGAGGCGTGGCGGCGTTTATTGATGCCGAGCACGCCCTGGATACGACCTGGGCCAAAAGGCTCGGAGTTGATGTTAGCAGCCTGCTGGTCAGTCAGCCCGATACCGGCGAGCAGGCACTTGATATTGTAGAGATGCTGATAAGCTCTAACTCCCTCGATGTCATCGTTGTTGACTCGGTCGCCGCACTGACACCGAAGGCGGAAATCGAAGGCGAGATGGGCGACGCCCATGTGGGAAGGCAGGCACGATTGATGAGCCAGGCTATGAGAAAGCTCACGGCTATCATTAACAGGAGTAAAACCGCCCTTATTTTCATAAATCAAATTCGTATGAAAATCGGCGTTATGTTCGGCAATCCGGAGACTACGCCCGGTGGAAGGGCGTTGAAATTTTACAGTTCTGTTCGCTTGGACTTAAGAAGGATAACAACCATAAAGGACGGCACAGGCGCCATAGGCTCGAGGGTAAGAGCCAGGGTCGTAAAGAACAAAATCGCACCGCCTTTCCGCGACACCGAGTTCGATATTATGTTCGACAGTGGAATCAGTTACGAGGGCGATTTGCTCGACCTGGCCACTAACTGTCAGGTAGTCGAAAAAAGCGGCGCCTGGCTGAACTATGGTGATATGCGACTCGGCCAGGGCCGAGAAAACGCCAAAAAATTCCTGGCAGAGAACAAAGACTTGTGTGGGGAAATAAAAAACAAAGTCCTCGTCGCCAAAGGCTTAATCGAAGAATCAAAGCAGTAACATCAAAGAATCAATGGATATAAAAGCGAAATGTTAAGTGCAAAGCAAATACGAAGCGGCTTTATAGATTTTTTTAAAAGCAAAGGCCACGAATTTGTCCACAGCTCGCCTATAGTACCTATCGGCGACGATACACTGCTTTTTGCCAACGCGGGAATGAATCAGTTTAAGGATATATTCCTTGGATTGACACCGCCCCAGTATCCGAGAGTAGCCAATACACAAAAATGCCTGCGCGTCAGCGGCAAACACAACGACCTCGAGGAAGTGGGCAAAGACACCTATCACCACACTTTTTTTGAGATGCTGGGTAACTGGTCGTTCGATGATTATTTTAAGGCCGAGGCTATCCAGTGGGCGTGGGAGCTTTTTACGGGCGTCTGGGGCATTGACCCGGATCGCTTGTGGGCGACGGTTTTTGAAGGTGACCGGACCGATGGGTTGCCGGAAGATGAAGAAGCCGCGAACTTATGGACCAAAGTCACTTCCATATCGCCTGACAGGGTGCTTGCATACGGGAAGAAAGATAACTTCTGGGAAATGGGTGAGACGGGCCCGTGCGGTCCATGCAGCGAGATACATATCGACCTTGGCCCTGATATGTGCGATATGAAAAATGTGCCGGGCCATAAATGTCAGGTCAACGCTGGCTGCGCAAGATATATTGAGTTGTGGAACCTTGTTTTCATACAGTTTAATCGTCTTGGCAAGGGCAAATTAGTCCCGCTTTCAGCAAAATACGTTGATACCGGCGCGGGGCTCGAAAGAGTTGTTGCTGTTTTACAAAATAAAAAGAGCAATTATGACACCGACTTATTTATGCCAATAATCGACAGCGTAGGTGGCATCACGGGCCATAATTATATATCGAAGCTGGGTAATAAAACCGACAATGCCTTCAGGGTGATAGCCGACCATATCCGTTCTCTTGTTTTTGCGATAACCGATGGGGCGACTCCATCAAACGAAGGCCGGGGTTATGTGATTCGCCGGATACTTCGCAGGGCTTCGAGGTTCGGAAGAGAATTGGGAATGCACGAGCCTTTTATTTATAAGCTTGTGCCGGTAGTCATCGATTGTCTGGGCGATACGTTCGGAGAGATAAGGGAACGTGCTGATTATGTCTCTACGGTAATTGAATCGGAGGAGGCAAGCTTCGGCAGAACGCTCGACAGGGGCATCGAAATCTTTGATATCGCCGCCGGTTCCGCCCAGAAATCAATAAATAAAACTATCACAGGTGAAGATGCCTTTCAGCTCTATGATACATTTGGCTTCCCGTTTGATTTGACCGAGTTGATGGCAAGAGAGCGTAACCTGAAAGTCGATACAGCCAAATTCAACGAGTTGATGGAAGCGCAACGCCAGCGGGCAAGGGCGGCTCAAAAAAATGATTCACTTATGACTGTTATGGCTGATACCGAGCTGCCGGCAACCGATGATTCACTCAAATATAATACCGATAGTTGCAAAAGCAAACTTCTCGGCTGGATAGACAATGAAGGTTTTAAAAAGCAGGGTGACATCCGAACCGGTGACGAGGTTGGAATTATCCTCGATAAAACCTGTTTTTATGCCGAGGCGGGCGGTCAGGTCGGTGACTGCGGCATTATAAAATCCGATGATGCCCGATTCATAGTCGAAGACACAACAAAGATAGCAAACTGCATAATTCATCAGGGCAAGGTTGCTGAAGGCTCGTTTAATATTGGCATGGATGTGACAGCAATTGTTAGCAGAGACAGGGCCGCAATAAAAAAGAACCATACCGCCACCCATTTACTCCAGTGGGCGTTGCAGCAGGTGCTTGGCAAGTCGGTCGCACAGCAGGGTAGTTATGTTGGCCCGGATTATCTGAGATTTGATTTCACATACCCCAAAGCGCCCAAAGAAGAAGAACTCAAAAAAGTCGAGGAGTTGGTCAGAGAAAAAATCGTTGCTGATTTACCTATAACCTGGAAAGTAATGGAAAGAGACCAGGCACAGAAGCTGGGTGCTATGGCGCTGTTTGGGGAGAAGTATGGCAGTGAGGTGCGGGTAGTCGCAGTTGGCGCTGAGGATGATGCTCGGATTGAGGATGCTTTCAGCAAGGAGTTTTGCGGCGGCACGCATGTTGACAGGCTCGGCTCTATCGGCGGCTTTAAAATAATCAAGGAAGAGAGTATTTCGACCGGCGTTCGCAGAATTACCGCGCTGACAGGCACCGGCCTTAATGATTATTTTGAAAAGGCAAGTGACATTGTCGATGAGCTTTCGGTATTACTGAAGGCCCCCTCGGATGTCTTGGTTGACAGAGTAAGCAGGCTGATAAAGGACAATAAAAAGCTTTCCAAAGAGCTTAGGACTGCCTCTAAAGCATCGGGCTCCGATGTTATGACTCAGGCAAAACAACTTCTTCAAAATTGCGAAAAAATCGGCGAGACTCATTTAATTGTCGGCCGGCTGGAGAACACACGTATCGAGCAGGCCCGCGAGGCCGTTGATATGCTCAAGAAGAAGGCCAAATCGGCCTCTATTATCCTGGGCTTTGATGATGACGGTAAGGCGACGCTTCTGGCCGGTATGACTAATGACCTTGTGGAGAAGGGCTTAAGTGCAGGTGAAATTATAAAAGCAATCGCGCCTGTAATTGGTGGCGGTGGTGGCGGACGGCCTCAGATGGCACAGGCCGGAGGAGAAAATCCTGAAAAAATTGATGATGCTCTTGCCAACGCTGCTGAAATAGTAACACAAAGGCTGGGCGGTTAATTGGCCGGACAGAAAACCACTTTCCTGAAAAAAATAACCGCACGAGCGGTTTAAGCTAAAAGAAAAACAGCTTCCAGGCGTCTTATTCGATAGAGCGGGTCTATAGTGCTGACCTTGAGTACGAGGAAAATGCAGTCTTTTTGGAGAAGGTTTGAGAGTGGATGATGCAGATTCTTTTATCAGGTTTTACTGCGACAACTGCGGCTATAAATCCATTGTCTCCGAGAGCTACGCAGGGAAGAAAATTAGATGCCCTGAATGTTATAATATAATTTTTATCCCAACGACCGAGTCCACAGGCAAAACAGAAACCAGCTCCAAATATTCCGATTATGATTCAAGCCTTCTGGATATCCATGAGCAAAACATTATCAAACATCAACAGATCATGGAAGATATTGCCTTTGAGCAGGCTGAGGAGCTTAAAGAAGAACCGTCAAAAGAAACCGAGTCCGCCGCAAAGCGTAAACTGCCCTGGTTTATAGATATATTTTTATATCCCTTCAGCAAGCCGGGCCTGAAACATCTTATTGTTTTCATCGGAGTAAAACCGCTGTTCGCAATCCTGACTATAATTCTTCCTATCCAGCTTTATTATCTTGTTGGTGTGGCAGGTCTCATCACGTATGTCCTCGTTCTCCTGTACTTATACTGGTATGTTGCCGAGTGTGTCCGTGACAGCGCCGATGGCTGGGTGCGGGCACCACAGGGCTTTGGTGGGTTTCCTGCTATGAGTGATATGTTTGGTCAAATGATAAACATAGTAGGATGCTTATTGTTTTTCTTCGGGCCGTTTGTCTTTTATATGCTGTTTGCAAGGAAGGCTGACGTGATTTTCTGGCTGTTACTAATTTATGCGGTTCTTTTTTTCCCGATGGGATTGCTGTCTGTTGTTATGCACGATTCGGCAAGCGGCTTAAATCCCCAGTTGCTAATAAGCTCAATACGCAGTACGTTTTCACCGTATTTACGGCTAATTTTGATTTTTGCTGTGCCGCTTATTTTAATTGGTTTGATTCCTATTGAAGTGTCGGATTCGCCAATCGCCGGTTTAATCTTTAGTTCATTTATTATTTATATGGTATTGATAGGCGCTCACCTTTTAGGAAGATTCTACTGGCGGCATCAGGATAAACTCAACTGGGACGTGTAATCGGTTGTAATCTAACAGCAAAATATTTGAGGGAGTGGCGGATTTTATGATAAAGTTTAGCTGTAATAACTGCGGCAAGAAGTTCAGCGTCCCCCAAATCCACGCGGGCAAAAAAGGCAAATGCCCGAAATGTAAGAACATAGTTGTTGTACCGGAGATTGAAAGCACAAGCTCAATTCCAGAGCAGAGTGATTCCGGAGTTTCGGAAATCGGCCCTAAATATTCCGACTACGATTTGTCTCTTTTGGATGTATCCCACAAACGTGAAAGTCAAAATCAACAATCCGGCGTGCCCGGAAAGGATGCTGAACAGACTCGGGAAGATGAAAAAGAAACGGAAGAAGCTGAATCCTTAGGTAAGCGCAGATTCCCCTGGCTCATCGATATATTCCTATATCCTGCAAGC
>CAZJIR010000127.1:1720-7308 GCA_964546095.1 uncultured Pirellulales bacterium | reverse complement strand
GGAACTGTGAAAAAGCTTTGCAAAATGCGTTGTTTGTTCGGAAATCTGCTCAGAAACGGATATATTTTTTCTGGTCACCCGTGTTTGAGGAGTCCTTCTGGTGCGGCTGCTTCTACTTTGGGTCGATATTCTTGCTCGTACCGGCGTTCTTACAGTCCTCGTTATCGTCTTAAAATTAACATTAAACGGTTTTATTTTACCTATTTCCTCCAGCTCACTCTTAAGAGAATCAATCTTATCGGCATCAAGACCCGTCATTTCACAAAATGTTTCGAATCCCGCCTCGACTTCGCGCCGTATTCTATAGTCACTTAGCAACGCCCAGCCGAGCGGATATTTTGCATTTTCGTCTTCGATTTCAATCCTTACTTTGGCAGTACCTACCTCAAACTCAACCGGTTCGGTTATCAATGGCCAGGGTGAACCATAGGGACCTGGAATCGTCAGATAATTTAAACCACTAAAATTATTTCCAGTTTTATTAGAATCAATATCATTAAAGTCGTTAATATCACCAGGCTTACCTGAATCACTGATATAAATATTTTTACTCGCACTCTTTACTTTATCGAAAACTTCCGGTTGAAATTCAAGGCTCCACAGTTCTAAAAGCTCCTGGTACCCAGCCTCATCAAGATAAAACAAGTCGGAAAAATCCGGTTCGTTAGGTCGGTCAATCAACTCAGGGTCAATCTCTTCCAATGTGGCAAGTGCATACTTTAGAGCCGAGTCGCAACCATAACGTGCGTTACTGTAATCTATGATATACTGGCTGCGGTGGCGCTGTGCCAAAACACGAGTGCTCAAAGTATAACCTAACGTTGCAAGCACAACCAACAGCACTAACGTTATCAGCAACACAATGCCCGAACGCTCTCGATAATTAGCAGCATTATTTACATTCTTATTCATCGTCTGACTTCTCTGGTTTTTGTCGGGCCGGCTGGCCGTGATTTCTTACTATCGGGCGAAAGTTCGCTCGCCTTCACTTCGCCTTCTAATTCCTCATACTCTTCTTTCTCTACTTCTTCCTCTTCTTCGCCCTGACCAAGTTCCCTTTTATCCACCGAGAATCTGATTTTTCTGGTCCTGTCAACAGCTATAGTTCGGATTAATTTTTCTTCGTCCACCACATCTAACGTACCATCGGCCTTTTTAAAAGGTTCAGCAAAGGAAAGAGTCACCTCAATACCAGTAGGCAGCGAGCTGCTCGTCCACCTGTCCTGAAAAGTCCTGCCAACGGGGACCCTTATTCTGAAAAAAGTAAGACCGGCACAAATCGGCACAAAAAGCTCTCTCTCCCAATCTTCTTTGTTCTTATCGAGCAGCTTATCTTCCAGGGCGATTCCGCTGTGGCTCCGATACAAAACCAGGCCGTCAATGCCGCTCTCAAAGTCATAGCTGCTCTGCCATACAATTGTTTCAAATGTCTGTTCCTGATTTCCGCGGTTTTTGATAGTCCGTGTAATTGCAAGCCTGGCGGCGGGCAAGCCATGGTCATATTTATTCTCAATCGTAATTGTAGTTTCGGAGCCGTTTGAGATTATTCCGTCGAGGTCTTCTGCAATACGCTGCAAAACCTCAGATGGCAATCGTGAGCTGTCAAGCGCGCGTGTAACCGCAGCAGCCGAGCGTTCAGCCCGACCGTAAATACCAAGCACTGCAACCAATACCATCGACCCTATCGTAAGGGCCGTTATAACTTCAGCTAACGAAAAACCCCGGGACGCTCTGGGTACGCCAAAAGCTCTTTTCATATTATATTCTGTCCCGATGCACTTCATCGCAATCAAAACTCCTGTTATCGTTGATTCTTCATAAATTCAAAAATCTCACTGGCATCCATATTATCAAGCTCCTCATATGGAAGGCCTGTTTGCGGGTCTATTCCGTCCTCATTGTCGGTTCTTTCCCGGTCGGATGTCAGCCTTACCAGTTCAGCTTCGGAACTGGCTTGTGAGCTTTTTTCTTCGGCGCTGGGATTGCCGCCGCTGTTCTTATAAATATCAAGATTCATCCTGACGAAAGAGCCATCTTCAGTCGTGAGCATACCATTTTCGAGCCACTCTTCGATGGTTTGGACATCGACACCGGCATACTCCGCGGCCTCTTCAATTGTTCCAACGAGCTGAGCGGCCAATTGCCCCTCTTGCTCGTCGCGAGTCATAATCTCAAGCAATTGCCCTCTTGTCAGGTCGGTAAGCCAGTGTGTCAGCTCAACGTTTTGCTCCTGTCCTTCCGTATCTATATATACGGCGGTGCAAACACCTCTTATCCACATTCGTGCTGTTATCGGCTCGAAAAATGTCTCGACAACAGTCTGCCATGTAATCCCGGCATACTTATCACTTTGGCCGTATTCAACGTTCTCCTGAACCGAAGACGATGCAAGCAGTTTTTCCATATTCTCGCGGGCAACTTCAAATGCCTGGATACGAAAAGTTGAGTCCGTCGTTGAGGTCACACATCGGTCTATTACAACAAACACGCTCGAGCTTATAAGCGCAAGTATAGCCAAGGCGGTAATAACCTCCACCAGGCTGAAAGCCGTCTTTTTACTATGACGCATCACGTATCTCATATCATACCGCACATATCTATTATCAAAACGGCACATCATCTTTAGTCTTCGGCAATATAAGCTCTACATCACCTTGCTCTAACGTAATCATTCTGTTTAGCCGATTAACAACAATCGAATACGCCTGCTCTTTTTCATCGAGCAATACTATTTTCCCGCCGTACTGCCAGCCCGAATGACCTGCTCTGAACTTCGCTCTGTCATCATTGGTAAACTCTCCGTCATCGAACCAGACATATAAAAGCCGGCAGTTCTCGTTAAAGTTGTCTTCTATAATAATCTCCTCTTCCAGCACCTGCGAAAGGTCCGGAGTAGTAATCTGGCGAAGCATATATTTCTGCTCCGGTAGGTCGATAATAACTTCATATCTTCTGTCGCTCTCGGCCGCCGCCCTTGCGGCCATTTGCATTGTCGAGATAAGCTCCTGTACCTGGGCCTTGAATGTATTCTTTCTAAGTAATCCGAAAAGATGTATCTGAGCCAATAGCACAAACATCGAAACCACTAAAATAACCACCATCAGCTCTATCATTGTAAAACCGCGTCTCGTATTGCGCATTGTGTGTTGCGTGTTAGGAATATCAGAGCTTGAACGCATCATGCACGACGCATCACACACGACGCAATTAGTACGCATCGGTGCTGAGTAAATCATCTTCAGTGCCCTCTTCACCATCAGGACCCATACTCCTGATTTGAAACTGCTTGCCGCTCTCCGGATAAAGCTCATAAATAAAATCGTGTCCCCAGCCGTCCGGAGATATCTCCGTAGTTTCCAGATAACCGCCCGGCTCCCAGCTCACAACGTCACTGGGCTGCTCGATAAGAGCTATAAGCTGTTCATCTTCGGTTGGGAATCGGCCGGTGTCCATCTTGAATTGGTTGACGGCGGCATGAAGAGCCTTGAGATTGGCCTTGGTGGTCGTAATACGCGCCTGGTCTATTTTAGATGCAACCTTAGTAACAACTAAAGTCGCAAGCAAGCCGATGATAATCAGCATAGCCATAAGCTCGACCATCGTAAAACCATATCTGACTCGCTTCGACGCATTGCGATGAGCCCGTTTCTTTCTTTCTCTTGCTGTCATTTTGACCTCCGAAAGACTTCCGTTAAAGTTGTCCCGATGAAACCTCCAAAATCGGTAAAATCGTTGCATAAGCAATTACACCTACTATTGCTGCCATAATAATTATAATAAGCGGCTCAACCGCCGCACTTAATCTTTCAATAACAATATCAGTCGAGGCCTCGAGGTTATCACTGATATTCTTAAGCATTGTTTCTAACTCGCCGCTTTTCTCGCCGACAGCAACCATATGGGCTATGGCCGGGTCGATAACACCGCTGTCCCGCAACGGCGTTGCAATATCTGCCCCTGCGAGTATCCTCTCACGCGACTGCTGAATGGCTCTTTTCATAAGGATATTGCCGGTAACCTCCGAGACAACCCGAAGAGATTCGGCCATTGCAAGCCCCGAATTGAGAAGCGTCGAAAGAGTAGAAGCAAAACGTGCAACGACGCGCTGTTTTATAAGCGGACCAAACAATGGCAATGACAGCAGAAACCTGTCACGCAAATAAGCGCCACGTTCGGTCTTAAGAAACCGCCTGACACCCCAGACAATAACGACAATCACCGCAATAACAAGCAGCAGCCACCAGCTGGTCAGTACATAACCCACGTCCATCAATCGCTTAGTAATCCAGGGCAGCTCCTGCCTCGACCTTGCAATCTGCTCACCTATTTTTGGTATGACCTTGGTAGTCAGAATCAGAATCGCTGCAATGCAAAATGAAATCAGAACAACCGGATATACCATTGCTGTTGTTACCTTCGATTCGACCCGCCGGCGTTTTTCCATAAAGCTGGAAATCGTTGAAAGACTCAGCCCTAACGAGCCGGTAACCTCACCTACCCGAACCATACTAACATATATGACATCGAAATAATCACTGTAATCTTTCAAAGCATCTGTAAATGACTCACCCGTAATAACACGGTCACGAATATCAACGATTGCATGTCGAAACCGCATATCCGAGGTCTGCAGCGTAAGAACTGAAAGCGATTCAGTCAGTTTAATACCGGAATTAAGCAGCGTGGCAAGTTGTTTGGTAAAGTCAATCAAATGGGTCTTGCTGCGCCTAGTGAAAAACGAAAACAATGCGGCTTTGCTTTCAGACTTTGAGCCTACTTGGGTAATCGACGAAGGGTGAATACTACGCACCCTGAGCTGTTTTCTTGCTGCATAAGGGCTTTCAGCGCTAATCGCCCCTTTGACTTTCTTACCGTTCGCCGCTATCGCCGTATAATGGTATCTGGGCATAATAAAATCATTTTAAATTATCTATTCACTATTTTTCAAATGTGGAATATTTGTATATGAAATAGTAAATAATAAATAGTCAATATTAAATTATATCACATCTGCCTGTGTCACTCTCAAAACTTCAGAGATAGTAGTAACTCCCGCCAGGACCTTTCTTGCCCCGTCCATTCGCAGAGTCTGCAGGCCGGCTTCAAGAGCAAACCGCTTTATTGTACCGGCACTGTCCCGTTTGTATATCAGGTTCCGGACCTCTTCGTTAATTAACATCATTTCATAGATACCCGTTCGGCCGCGATAACCTGTCTGAAAACATTTGTCACAGCCTTCGCCTACGAAGAATTTCGCGCCGTTAGCAGCTACTGCTTCACCCAGACCAAGCTCTCTCAATTCGTGAGCCGATGGTTCGGTGGTCTTTTTGCAATCCGGGCAGACCTTTCGCACTAATCGCTGAGCTATAATCGCAATCAGCGAAGAGCTGACCAAATACGGCTCAACACCCAAATCCAACAGTCGGCTGACCGCGCCCGCCGAATCGTTGGTATGCAGCGTGCTGAAAACCAGATGGCCCGTAAGCGAAGATTGTATCGCCATACGGGCCGTCTCAATATCTCGAACCTCACCAACCATTATAACGTCCGGGTCCTGGCGTAGAACGTGGCGAAGTGACGTGGCAAAA
>CAZJIR010000127.1:0-1710 GCA_964546095.1 uncultured Pirellulales bacterium | reverse complement strand
TTACTGGCGACCTGAATCTGACTGATTCCTTCGAGCTGATACTCGATGGGGTCTTCTATAGTTATAACATTTTTCTCTGCAGAGTTAATCCTGTTAAGGCAAGCGTAAAGTGTCGTGCTTTTTCCGCTGCCCGTCGGGCCGGTTACGAAAATTACGCCGTGAGAACGAACGAGCAGAGAATCGAATTTTTTCAAATCATCCTCCCACAAGCCCAGCTCGTCTAATCCGAACAGGCCTGTGCTTTTGTCAAGCAGCCGCAAAACGCTGCGCTCACCGTAGCTGGTCGGCACAGTGCTGATACGTAAATCGACTTCCCGCTGACCCAGGCGAACACTGCATCTGCCGTCCTGTGGAAGCCGGCGTTCGGCAATGTCCATGCCCGCCATAACCTTGATACGGGAGATAATCAGCGGCAGAACATTTTTATTCAGGCTTAGAGTATCATATAAAATACCGTCGATACGATAACGAATCTGAATCTTTGCCTCGTAAGGATGAACGTGAATGTCACTGGCCCTTAATTGTAAAGCGCGAAATAGAATGTCATTGACCAGCCTGATAACAGGAGGCCTGTTCACCACATCAAGCAGGTCATCCGAAGATGTAACCTCATCGACAAGCTGGTCGAGATTCTGCGAATCAAGCTCCTCGGCCACCTCCTCAATTACCGTCGACCTCTGCTCGTAGGCAACATCTATTACAGAGGTAATTGCCGCACGGGTGGATACCGCCGCCCTGACCGGTAGAGACGTCATTTTAGAAACGTTGTCAAGGGCGTTTGCATCCAGGGGCTTGGACAAAACCACCGTAAGCTCTCCGTTATCCTCATCGGACTTTATACCTATAAGAAAATGGTGCTGGGCATAAGTCGCAGGAACCGCTTCTACGAACTCGGGAGGCACGGACTTTGCCGATATCTCCGGGATATATTCCCAGCCGAGAGCTTCGGCAAAAAGCTTTAAAACCATATCTTCGGTAAAGTATGGACAGCTTAGCAATGCCTCATCAACGCGCATTTTAGCGCTGTTTTCCTCAAAAAACTTTGCCAGTTGCTTAGCGTCAACTATGCCGGTCCGCTTGGCGGTTTTTATAAGTAAATCTTTCATTGTTATTGTGCATCAAGAACTCTGAGTGGCTCCATCGATTTGGGCTTTATGCCCGGCCAGTTATGATAGTCCTGAAATTCTATTTCATGTTGTTCAAACGCTTCTCTGTTTCTATCTGATATCCGTCTCAAATCATCCCCCGTATACCCTTCTTCATCAGGCCTCATAATCTCTGCTTTGACGAAAACATACAGATTTCTTTGTAGGTCGCTGTTGCTTGTGCTTCTGAACAAGCCGCCGATAATAGGAATATCACCGAGCAACGGGACTTTCGTTCCACCCTTACTCTGGTTAAGTTTCAGCATACCTCCTAAAATTATAGTGCTGCGGTCAGGAACGGTAACCGTCGTCTCGATATTACTTTCTGTAGTATCCGGTGGTTTCTCGCCTGTGATGGTTCCAAAATCCGACCTTTCCAAATTAATATCAAGGCGAAGGAAGTTGCCCCGGCTGATATGAGGGGTAATTGTAAGTGTTATGCCCGCAGGATATGGGTCGTAATCGAGCGATGTCTGCACAGTACCTGCTGTTGCACCCTGAATAACAGTGCCTGTTTGTTTTGCAACATAGGTAGTATCCCCCGTGTGTATCGTGCCGGGTTCAT
>CAZJIR010000126.1:0-7316 GCA_964546095.1 uncultured Pirellulales bacterium | reverse complement strand
TTCTTGAAAATCCACCTTCAATAGGGTAAGATTCCTCATTAGCAAGCGAGCAATGGAAAACATATAATCAGAAGTTACGATAAACTCAAATAAACAATCAATTGCCCGGAACATCCTGATACTAATATCTATCGCATTTATAATATTTATACATTTTTCCAGATCAAGATCGATTTATGACAAGAGGGCCAAACAAAGGAAGCAAATGCTTGAGCCAAAATTTGAAGACTACCAAATTCAGACAGGATATACAAACGCAGAAAACATTCCTTACGCAGCTATTGAAGAGTTCTTTGCGTTGAGCACTCTTGGTGAAACACACGAGGAAGCAATCGAGAAGCTAAAAGTTAAATTTGAGGAACGCATTAAATATATGAAGGAAAAAGGCCAGCGTATTCCTTTTCCCGGTGAACGAGAAGCTCCTCGTTTTGCCCCCAACGACCAAATTGAAGCACTTAGGCCGTTTGTCGATGAATTCTGGTCGGAGATATTAGGTGCGTCTTATGCTACATCATTTGTCTCTAATGAAAGCAAGTTGAGTACTTGGGAAAGTTATGTGTCTTGCGGACGTCCCTCTCTTATCCAAAAAGTAAAAGAAAAGTATGGCGTAGATATATCAACTTTCTATGATGAGCCAATTCCCGTTGTCCTTCGTAGAATTCAAGAGGCATCGAACTAACAGACCACTGAACCGAATAGAATGCTCTCACAATGACAATCCGTCGTCTATTCCATCCTCTGCATTCTGAATTCTGTATTCCCTTTTACTCCCTATTTTTTCTAAACTTCTCCTTGACATTGGCCGAAGATTATGATATTAAATATTTTTATTGAAGGTTTATCTATTAATTTGGTCTAAAAATTATGAATAGTGTCATCCTAAACAATACGATAATCATGATTATTATGGAGAAGCTAAAGCTGCCCTGAGAAAGCGATACGACACGATATTGAAAGCCTTCCAGAGCAGCAAACTTTGGAAGGCTTTTTTGTTATTATAAGGAGCTGCAATGAACGAAAAAATCAACATAAGAGATGCAGTTTTGGAAGATATCCCTTCTATACTCGAGCTGTGGAAAGGTCTCATGGACCACCACAAAGAGCTTGATACAACCTTCAGCAGGTCGGCCGATGGGCATGAGAAGTTCGCAGAATTCCTAAAATGTCATATCGAGAACGAAGATTCGTGTATGCTCGTGGCAACCGATGCAGACAACCTGGTTGGTTATTGCATGGCGGGCATTGAGAAGTATCCCCCGGTACTGGTAAGAGAAAAATACGTTGGGCTCCTTGGTATGTACGTGACCGAAACACACAGACGTTGCGGCATAGGTCAAAAGTTGATGGAGACTCTGCGCCGATACTATGAAGGAAAGGACATCGACAGGATTGAAGTAAAATTCTCGACTGCCAACAAACCGGCCGAGCAATTCTGGACCAACATGGGATTTAAGTCTTATTTGAAAACGGCATTTTTGGAGATATGAAAGGTTACCGGGGATGTTGACAGCTTTGATTTTTGAACTTATGATACAAAACTTGTTTCGGGAAAGATTTTTGAGGATTGATTAGATGTCGGACACAAAAGAAAAAGGTTATCGTGACACTTTGAATCTGCCGAAGACAGGCTTTTCGATGAAGGCAAATCTTGTCCAGCGCGAGCCTCAACTTCGTAAAAAATGGGCGAAGGAAAATATATACGGCCAAATCAGAAAAGCCAGAGCCGGTGCGCCTTTATATATCCTGCACGATGGCCCCCCTTACGCAAACGGTGATATCCACATGGGCCACGTTATTAACAAGGTCCTTAAGGATTTTGTCGTAAAGTATAAGACTATGACCGGCTTCGATGCGCCTTACGTGCCGGGCTGGGACTGTCACGGCCTGCCCATCGAGGCAAAAGTGGTAACCGAACTCGGTGAAAAGGCGCGGGAAAAGACCAAGCTCGACATCCGCAGAGACTGTTTCAAATATGCCAAAAAATATGTCAAGCTGCAAAGCAAACAGTTCCAGGAACTGGGTGTATTCGGCGATTACGAAAATCCGTACCTTACTTTTAAGCCCGGATACGAAGCGGGGATTCTGGAAGTGTTTGCCAAATTAGTCGATAAGGGACTCGTCTATAAACAGCTAAAGCCGATTCACTGGTCAATCGGATGCGAGACAGCTCTAGCCGAAGCGGAGCTTGAATATAAAGACATCTCCTCACCGAGCATTTTTGTCAATTTTCCGGTCGCTCAAGACAATATTGCAAAACTCATCGAGCTTGGCCTCATTGACCAAAGTCAGGCTGACAGCGCAAAGGTCTGCTTTATGATTTGGACAACCACACCATGGACATTAGCGGCTAATCTGGCTGTGGCCGTCCATCCTTATCTGGAATATAAAACGATAAGTTATGAAAAGAATGGCCAGGCCTTTGTCTCGATAGTAACACCCGACCGAATCGAGGCGGTTGTCACAGCAGGTGGCCTGCATGAAAACCAATACACTGTAAGTGAAAAATCCGTTAAAGGTAACGAACTCGAAGGCCTGCGCTACTTGCATCCATTTGTGGAAAATAATCCAACCGATAAAGATACATACATGGTAATTCTTGCCGAATATGTCACCACCGAGGATGGAACAGGACTTGTCCATACCGCCCCGGGACACGGCCTTGAAGACTATATGTCGGGGCAGAAATACGATTTAGCTATTTATTCACCTGTAATGGATGATGGTCGATATGATGACACCGTACCCGAATGGTTGCGAGGTATGAATGTACTTGAAGTTGACAAGGTCGTTAATAGATATCTTGAGGATAATGACTTTCTCTTTGCGCAGAGCGAAATTTCGCACAGCTACCCCCACTGCTGGCGCAGCAAGGGGCCGGTTATCTTCAGGGCAACAGAGCAATGGTTTATCAGCGTCGATAGGGAGCTGCCTGGCGTCGGTAAGGGCCTGCGTGACTTGGCGCTTGAAAGCATCCAAAATGTAAAATGGATACCAGCTTGGGGCCAGAAACGCATAGAAGGAATGCTCGAATCCAGGCCCGACTGGTGCATCAGCAGGCAGAGAAGTTGGGGCCTGCCCGTACCGGTTTTTGTCAATGCCGAGGGAAAGGCTTTGCTTACAAAAGAATCGGTGCTGGCAGTTGCTAAGCATATCGAGCAAAATGGCTCGGATAGTTGGTTTACCCATTCACCGCGTGAGATTCTTGGCGATGATTTTGAGCTACCCGAAGGCTTCGCTCTCGATGAGCTTCAAAAGGAAGAAAACATCTTCGATGTATGGTTCGAAGCCGGCTGCAGCTGGTATAGCGTCTGCGCAAGAGAGTGGGGCTGGCCTATACCTGTTGATTTATATCTCGAAGGCTCCGACCAGCACCGAGGTTGGTTTCAACTGTCGCTTCTGCCCGGGCTTGGAGCTACCGGAAATGCCCCGTTTAAAAGCGTCTTGACGCATGGCTTTACCGTCGATGAAAAGGGAATGAAGCAGTCGAAATCACTTGGTAATTACGTCATTGCCCAGGAAGAGGTGGCGAGATATGGCTCGGACATTTTAAGACTATGGGTCTCGAGCGTAAATTATCAGGAAGATGTAAAGTGCAACGATGAGATAATCGGGCGAACGCAGGATGCCTACAGAAAAATCAGAAATACGCTCAGATACCTGCTTGGCAACATCAACGATTTTGACCCGAATAGCCATAACGTTACTTATGATGCAATGTTTGAGATAGACAAATGGGCGATGCAGCAGTTACAAAAGCTGATTGCCGATGTCACTGAGGCATACGAGAACTTTATTTTCCACAGGGTCTTTTCGCTGCTTTATAACTTCTGCACGGTCGAGATGAGCAGCATCTATATGGACGTGCTCAAGGACAGGATGTACTGCGATGCGAAAGACAGTTCATCCCGACGCAGCGCCCAGACCGCAATGTATAAGATACTGGATGCCCTGATTCGAATGCTGGCGCCGATATTAATACATACCGCCGAAGAAGGCTGGGCCGAGATGAACAATTCACAGCAGAAAGAAAGTGTTCACCTTGCTTTAATGCCTAAGGTTGATGAGTCGATTGATTACACTTCCGGCCAGCAACGATGGCAAAAGCTGATGGCATTGCGTGATAAGGTCTTAAGGGTTCTGGAAGGACTAAGACAGGAAAAAACAATCGCGAGCAATCAGCAGGCATGTGTTACTATCAACTGTAACGAGGAAGATGCTAAGCTTGTAAATGAGTTCGGCCTTGAGCAGTTCGCGGCCCTTTGTATTGTCAGTGAGGTAAAACTGCAAAAGTCAGAAGGCGAAACTACGGCTGTCGCACAAAAGAGCAGCTATAATAAATGTCAGCGATGCTGGAACTACTGGTCAAGCGTTGGAGCTAACAACGAACATCCTGATTTATGCCAAAGGTGCATTTCAGTCGTGAGTAGCAAATAAAACGTAATTAGTGAAAACTACGACTTTAGCTGCTGACAAACTTTTTCATAAACCTCATCGACAGTGATAGTATCGACGTTGTGTCTTGGGTCAGTGCTTTTAATCTTGTGGCCTCTGTTATACGGTTCGCGAGCCACGAGACATTCACTCCTTTTATATGGAGCAATCCTGGCCGGGTTGGACCAGCTAAACATCAAAACTAAAGGCGTGCCTAAAGCAGCGGCTATATGTCCCGGCCCGGTGTCGTTACTCACAACCAATCGGCTTTTTTTCAGCAAAACTATCAGTTCGCTCAGAGAAGTTCGACCGGCGAAGTTTATAACAGGTACATCAGAAATACTTTGTAACCTCTCAACAAGCCCGGCTTCAGATGTGCCGCCTACAGCAACAATAGACAGGCCGAATTCAGATGAAATCTTCTCAGCAAGCTCGGCGAAACGCTCGATTGGCCAGCGTTTATCCTCATGGGCGGAACCGGGCACAAAAACAGCATAATCGTCGAATTTCATATCATGAGTCGTTAATAACTTACTCACCGATTCGATTGATTCCGGGTATTCCGGCAAAACGAATTCTACATTAAGGTTGGATGCCCCGGCAGCTTGAATGATTTTTAGATAGAAGTCAACAAGATGAATACAATCTTTTGTCTGGTGGATTTTGTGCGTGTAAAAAAGGTGAGCGAATTCTCTTGCGTTTGCTATTCCGTAACGTTTTTTACAACCCGACAGCCAGGCCAATGAAGCCGTCCTGAAAAGACCCTGAAAGTCGATGACGGCATCGAACCGGGCCTCGCGAAGCTGCTTGATAAGCGAAATAAGGCAGCTAAAAGCACCGGGGTGAAACCAGGCCTTGCCGAGAAATCTGCGGTCAAAAGGAATTATCTCGTCTAAGTGAGGATGATTTTCAAGAAGCACTGTAAAATCTGTCCTAACCAGCCAGCTAATCTTCGCATCTGGAAAACTCTTACGCAGCGCCGTAAGGGCTGGCAGTGCTAAAACTATATCGCCCAGTGAGCTTGGCTTTATTATCAAAATATTTTTAAGGCTTTCCGACATAGTTTCGTATGGCGTATCGTGGATTGTGTATATCGTTTTTACCTGTTTGCAAATCGTAAATATTTAAAGGGCTATTTTAGGTAATGGATTGTTTTATGGCAAAAGGTTTTGCTTTGATAAGCATAAAATACATTAATTTACACCTAAGCTACAACATTACTTTGAGAAATCAGCATTTGTATTATAGAAAAATCTCATTCGTGACTACGTCCCACATACAACAAAATATCGATAAATTAACTACTAATTTCATTTTTTCTGCTCTTCTAACCGAACAACTTTCGGGAAATCTCCGTAAAAGACTGTAATTCGCATGAGAAACTTAGAATTATACACAAAACGGGGCTTCGGGAGGTACGTCTCGGCGTATTAACTCGAGGCTTTCAATTCATCAATTACATCAAACTCAGAAAGGAAGGAAAAGAAATGAACAGATTCACGGCTTCAACAATAACTACATTTTTAACAATCTCTCTTATATCAGTGAATACCTATGCAAACTGGCCGATGTGGCGAGGTCCCGACGCGACAGGTGCCGCCAGTAGTGGAAATCCACCCATTAAATGGAGCGAGACGGAGAATATCAAATGGAAGGTTCAAGTACCTGGCGAGAGCTTATCATCCCCGGTAATATGGGAAAACAAGATATTCTTTCTCACGGCTGTAAAAACCGACAAGCCGGTACCGGCAACACCTGATAACCAGGCTGGCAGAGGAGGTCGTCGCAGGATGAGCCAACCGCCGACAGCGGTATATAATTTCGACTTCGTTTGTATGGACCGAAACAATGGCAGGATTATCTGGCAAAAAACCGCCAGAGAAGAATTTCCACACCAGGGACATCATAACACCAGCAGTTTTGCCTCTAATTCACCTATAACCGATGGAAAGCACGTCTGGGCCAGCTTTAGCTCACGAGGCGTTTATTGCTATGATATGGATGGAAATAAAAAATGGGAAAGAGACCTCGGCAAGCTGAACATCGCCGCGGGTTTTGGCGAAGGCAGTTCTGCCGCGCTGGCGGATAACGCACTTATTGTTGTAATGGACCATGAAGGTGATTCATTTATTTATGTACTCGACAAAGAAAATGGCAGGACTCTCTGGCAAAAACCTCGTGATGAGAGAACTTCCTGGGCCACACCTCTTCCGATTGAAGTAAATGGCAAGACACAGATAATTACCAATGCAACCAATTTCGTTCGCAGTTATGACCTCGAAACCGGAGATGTTATATGGCAAAGCAGTGGCCAGACAAGAAACGTAATTCCATCCCCCGTCACCGGTTATGGCAAGGTGATTTGCATGAGTGGTTTTCGAGGCAGTAACTTACATGCCATTGAGCTTGGCCGGACCGGTGATTTGTCAGGTTCAGATGCCATCAAATGGCAGGTTAACGAAGGGACCCCTTATGTTCCCTCTCCCCTTCTGCACGGCGACAAGCTTTACTTCTGTTCAGTAAACAGACCGACTATTTCCTGCTATCAGGCAGACACAGGCAAGGCCAACTATACGGGACAATCGCTTGAAGGTATGGGAGATATGTACGCATCCCCGGTTGGCGTCGCCGACAGGGTCTATTTTGTCAGCCGTAATGGTACAGCCACGGTTATCAGGAATTCGGATAAATTTGAGCTTCTGGCTACCAACAAACTTAATGACAATTTCGATGCTTCACCTGCTATCGTTGGCGATGAGCTATACCTAAAGGGAAAAAAGAACCTCTATTGTATCGCTAAGCAATAAGGAAGAGACAGCTATATCCGGCTTTTTCTGATTCAGAGCATTTGATTTGATTCGAGTTGTCAGCAACGATTGCTTTTA